>JANXBN010000004.1 GCA_025060635.1 Candidatus Kryptonium sp.
ATATTGGGATGGTTCCGTAAATGCAAACGAAGCAAATCTTATGTCTGCGCGAGCGATAGGTTTAAACGAACCGAAATATCCGTTTCTATCATTAACTTCGTAAAATCTTTGACCATCGCAAGTTAATATGCGAATATTGCCGGATGGGTCATATTTTACTCTGCTGCGGTACTCAAGTAAATTGCGAGTCTGGGTATAGGACTCAGGAACAGAGTGATATTGGATAATTTGAGAATAGAGAATAACTGGGATTAAAAAAAAGAATGAGTATGTAAGCATCCTTTTAATCATGATCGCATACCTCGTTTATTTTGGTTTTTAATCCGCTTTAAATTTAATCAATTTCAATAAATTTTCTTTGTGAGCTACATCACAAATGAAATTCGCTAAGTTCCCAATGCTAAATGTTAAACAAACCCTTTAATCGCTTTACATCTTTTGAAATTAAAATTTGAAAAATCTATGTCAGTTTTTTAAATTTGAAAAAAATAAACTTCTCAACACAGTGGACTATATTGAACAAAATGAATGGGAAGATCTAGGTAGGAAGTTTATTGAGATAGCTGAAAAGAAAATAAATGACATGAAAAAAGCACTTAGCGAGAAAAACTTTTCTTTGATTCAAATTTACTCGCATCAGCTTAAGGGTAGTGGTTCTTCCTTTGGGTTTGATGAAATAACTGAGATTTCAGCGCAAATAGAGCAAAAATGCGTTAATAACTCGCCTGATGAGATAGAAAAATTGATTGATCAACTTTGTGTGATTGTTGAATTTTATAAATCAAAAATTCGTAGAGAATGATAATATTCGCTTTGCTTTCTGTTTTTTTCTCTCTTTTTTCTCAACCCCAAATTGAAAATGTCAAAAATTACGCTGTTTGTTATTCAAAAATTTCATTTGATGAGGCAAAAAACTTTGAACTTTTAATCCTTGATCCCGACCATTATACGATGGATGAAGTGGCGGAGTTGAGAAAATCTGGAGCAATTTTAATAGCATATCTTAACATAGCTGAGTTTGAAACTTACCGAAACTATTCTATCCCTGATTCTTTAATAATTGGTAGGAACCCAATTTGGGAAGATCATTTCTATGTGAACATTTCATCTGAGATATGGCAAAATTTAATTTTTAATGAAATCATTCCGAAAATTATATCAAAAGGATTTGATGGATTTTTTCTTGATATGATAGATATTGTCCAAATTTTCCCGCACTTTAAAGATGATGTAATAAGTATTGCTAAATTCATAAGAGCCCAGAATGAAGGGAAAATTATAATAGCAAATAATGGATGGGATTTGCTTGATACATTGAAAAGTTATGTAAATGGATTTTTGATAGAAGGACTTTTTACGAGATACGATTTCCAAAAGAAAAGATATTTCGTTCGGTTTGAAAAGGAATACAAGGACAAGGTTAAAATTTTGAAATCCTTAGGGAGAAAGGTTTTCACGCTTGATTTCTTGCCAGAAAAAGATAGTAGAAGAAAGTTCGTTAAGAACCTTTCACGACATTATGGATTTACACCATATGTGTCAACAATAGAACTAAATAAAATCTACAAATGAATCTGCAGATAAGGGAGAAATTAGGGGCCGAGAAAATTTCCGAGTTAAGAACGAGGTTAAAAAATTTTTTAATATCAAATGGGGTTGAATCTGAAATCGCTGATGATGTTGAGCTCGTGATAAGTGAAATGCTGACAAATGTTTATAAACATTCGTACAAAGAAAACGATGGTGATGTTATAATAAAGGTTTACCTTGATAGTGAAAAACTTGAAATTTCAATAAGGGATTTCGGTATAAAATTTTCACCAGAGAGCGTGAAAGAACCTGATCCAGATGCTCTTGCGGATCACGGTTATGGACTGTATATCGCAAGTTACATCATGGATAAAATTGAATATATTCTTTCTCATGAGGTTGGAACTGAGGTAATTTTAACAAAGTATCTAAAAAGAAATGCCTGATGTGTGTTTAATACTTGAAGGAACTTATCCATATGTTTCTGGTGGTGTCTCTAAATGGACGCATGCACTTATCAGTAATTTAAAACACATTGATTTTGCAATCGTTCATCTTTTCGCTGATGAGAGAAAAGAGGCGAAATTTAAAATACCAGACAATGTAAGTAGTATAGTTGAAATAGATATAAGAAATGGAGTTGGATATAAATTTAATTTTTACGATTTACTTGATATTGTGCCTGAAGCCAAGGTTTATCATAGCTTATCAACTGGGTTTGCTGGACTTTTAGGGTTACAGCTTAAGTCCGCGAGGAAAAAACCTCTGATCCTAACCGAACATGGTTTGTATTGGAAAGAGCTTGAATTTGGAGTTGATGAGGTTGAATGTGGTTTTAAAATTTTCAAAAATTCAACAGATAAGGAAAGAGCCTGCGTTGAAAGAAGAAGATATCTACAAATTTTCAAAAGCATAGCTAAAATGTGCTATCTTGAATCGGATGTAGTGACCACAGTTTGTAAATATAACCTTGAACAGCAAATAGAACTGCTCGGTGATAAATTGTCCGAAGATCTGCTTAAAAAATTTTTCATAATTGAAAACTTCGTTGAAGATGATTTTTTTGATGTTTCTGTTAAACCGGAAAAAAGAGATAGGGTCGTCAGCTTTATTGGTAGGGTTGTGTCAATTAAAGATGTGAAGACATTTATAAAAGCAATGCCATTGATCCTTGAAAATGTGTGTGATGTTAAGTTTTTAATCATTGGAGATTTAACGCAAGATGTTGAATATGTTAATGAATGTTTAGAACTTGTTGAAAAGCTTGATCTCGGTGGTAAGGTTTCTTTCATCGGTGAAGCACAAGTTATTGACTATCTTAAGATAAGCGATGTTCTCGTTTTGCCAAGCGTGAGTGAAGGACAACCATTTGTCGTTCTTGAAGCAATGGCTTCGGGAATCCCTGTAGTTGCAACTCCCGTTGGCGGAGTTCCTGAACTTATTTATGAAAGTGGTTTTGAATGTGGTCTTTTATTTAAAGTTGGTGACTATTATGATCTCGCACGAAGTGTAATTAGAATTTTAAACGACAAAATGTTATGGGGAAAACTATCCGAAAATGGGGTGAGAAAAGCTAAAAGATTTACATTGCAAAAATTTATTGAAAGATATGAAGAAATTTATACCATATTTTTGAAGCCCGAAAGCATTGGGATGAGCTAAAAAATATATTTTGTCAAAACATAAATTTTGTGAGCGAGGACGAATGAAACGACTCTCAATTCTCTTTGAAACCGAAGGAACTTATCCTTTTGTCGGCGGGGGGGTAAGCACCTGGGCTGATATATTGGTGAATAATTTGAGAGATTTTGATTTCTATATCTATGCTGTAACTGGAATGCCATATGTTGAGTATAAATATAAACTTCCGCAGAATGTGAAGCTTGTTCGTCAAATTCCGTTGTGGGGTTCTGAAGAGCCTTTTGAAGATATATTTTTTGAAATCCCATTCTCAAGTATTTATATAAGAAAAACCAAAGTCAACGAAAGGGTTGTTCTGCGCAAGTTTATCCCGATATTTGTTGAATTTCTTTCTTCGCTTATGAATCCTTTTTCCGATCCGGAAGAATGTGCGGGTTATATATGGTTAATGCACAGGTATTTTAGCGAATATGATTATAAGCAAACTTTTAGAAGTTTTGTCGTATGGCAGGAGTTTAAGAGGTTCGTTGTTTTAAGTTATTTTAAAGATAATCCATTTCTTCGGGAGGATGAAATACCAACAGTTTATGACTTAACTCTTACAATGAGGTGGCTTTATCATTATTTGATGCCTTTATATGTTGATGTTCCAGAGGTTGATTTAAGCCATGCGACAGCTGCTGGTTTCTGCGGGCTGCCGAGCATCGTTGCGAAGATGCGAGATGGAACTCCACTTGTTGTAACTGATCACGGTGTTTTCGCAAGGGAAAGATATATAGGGATCGGGAGCGAAAAAAATCTAAGTTTCTTTGCGAAAAAATTTTTGATAAACCTTTCTATACTCGTTTCAAAAATGCTCTATAAACTTGCCGATAAAGTTCTGCCTGTATCTAGGTTCAATATAACTTGGGAAAAAATTTTCGGAGTTGATGTTGAGAAGATAAATGTAATTTATAACGGTGTTGATCCTGAAGTTTTTAAACCGAAACCGAAACCAGAAAAAACAAAAAGGTTTCCAACCGTGGTTGCTGCTGCAAGAATTATGCCTCTTAAGGATATTGAGACAATGATAAAAGCCAGCGCTATCGTAAGAGAAAAAATTCCAGATGTTAAGTTTATTGTTTATGGTTCTACTGATGTTGATCCTGTTTATACGAGAAAATGTCAACTTTTGATAAGGGATCTAAAGCTTGAAAATACATTTATACTTGCAGGGCATCATCCTAAACCAAGTGAGGTTTATAACGAAGGTGATATTTCAGTCCTATCAAGCATATCTGAGGGATTTCCATACGCTGTGATTGAGTCAATGGCTTGTGCAAGGCCAGTGGTTGCAACTGATGTTGGTGGTGTAAGAGAAGCACTTGAAGGATTTGGCATAGTAGTAAAACCTCGCGATCCAAGAGCTTTAGCTGAAGGGATAATTAAACTTTTAACTGACCATGAGCTTCGGGAAACTCTCGGGAGAAGAGCAAGAGAAGAAGTGCTCGCAAAGTATAGAATTGATTTAAACATTGATTCATATAGAAGAGTTTATAATGAACTTGCGCAATCAAAAAGCCTACAGTATGAGAGAAAATCTGTTGCAGCATACTGAAAGAAAAGTTGGAGATATTAATTTTACGAAAAAAATTGAAAAGGTTGCAGATGAAGTTATTGAAAAAATCGGCAATCCTGTAGATGTCCTTCAAGTCGCAGCAGTGATTGAAAGTTTGGGTTATAGGCATGCGGATTGCATGGCTGAGTTTGGAAAGGAAAATATATTTGAGTTGAGCAAAGATGTTTATAAGATCTGTAAGTTGAAGCTAAGAACCGATAAAAAAGCGAAACTAAAAAGAGAATCTTTTTTATTTGTTAGGAAAATTTGGAGATTTGTAAAGTATTACTTTTCGGGACTTGCGTTGGGTTTCCCGATAGCAACACAAATTGGATTCATTGTTTTTACTGGTTATTCTCTTTGGGCTTGGGTAAGGTTTACAGAACTGCAAGCTACAATCGTTGCTTTCGGAACTATTTTAAGTTTTCTTACAACTGGTGGATTCACGCAAGTTATGGGTAGGGAGGTAACATATTATCTAAGTATGGAAAATAAAAGAACAGCGCGTGAAATAGCACTTCAACTTTTTAACTATGGATTTGTCTTTACCATCGCGGTTGCTTTTGTTGTATTTGTAGTAAATCTTATTTTTGAACTCTTCCCAAGTAAGTATATTTATCTAATTCTCGCGTATTATTTTTTGCTTTCTATTTTATGGCTTTCAACGAGCATGATTTATGCTGCAAAGCGAAAGGTTTCAATCACTGTTATTCTATCAATCGGGACAATTCTCGTTATTTGGCTTCATAAATTTAATGGTTTTTCAATACATTTTTCTCATCTTGTTGGTTTGATCGTCGCCGATGTTTTGATGTATCTATGGGCGAGATATATTTTCAGATTAAAAAAGGAAGAAAAAACGATTGAATATATTCCTTTGAAGGTGAAGCGTCCGTCTGTGCTAACATATGTCAATAGCCCATTTTTTAAGTTCGGATTTTTTTATTTCCTGTTGCTCTTTCTTGATAGAATTATCTCATGGACTGCCTATTCAAAAGGAAAATTTTACTTTTTCTGGTTCAGGACTCCTTATGAACTTGGTATGGATTGGGCTTTGCTTTCTTTTGGATTAACTCTTGCTGTACTTGAATATGCTGTAAATGATTTTTCTGAATCCTTGATCCCAGTTCAAAAGAAATTTCCGTCGTATAAAATTAGATCTCACAATTTATGGTATCTTGATTTTTACTTTATCAAACTTGCCTTTCTTATTTTGTTTGGAGTGGTAAGTATAATTGTTGTTTATCTTGTCGTAATGCGATTTGGTGAAATTTTTCAACATATAAAAGAGGTTCGTGAATTCTTTGCAAGTCCCGTAACATTCAAAGTTTACTACTTCGCTTCAGTTTCATATCTTCTTCTTGCCATTGGTTTAATGAATAATTTATTTTTCTTTACTTTATGGAAGCCAAATTTTGGACTTGATTCAATAAGAGTTGCAATCGTTATTGACCTTATCGTTGGCGTTTTAGCAAGTAGATTGATAAGCTGGGAATATGGAGTTCTTGGTTTTCTGGCTGGTTCTTTTACATTTGCAATGCTATCAACTTATAAGATGTTTAAATTTATTCGCACATTTGATTATCAATACTATTCAGCATTTTAGAAATGTTTGACGCTATAACCTACATACTTAAGCTTTACATCGGACTTGCTATTATCTCATATCTCACATTTAGATTAAGGTTTTGGAGCGAATGCGAAGGTCTAATGTGCTTAGGTAAATCTTTGTATCAATTTCTATCTATCTTGCTTGTAATTTTATTTGTTTCAGTTAATTTGAGAGCGTTTGATGTTTTTTTGGTGATCACGGTTTTCCTTTTAATTGTAGGTGTTGATTATTTGGTTGCGAGAAGAAAAAAAGAGGCAAGATTTAACTTTGCCAAGATCAAGATCAATCAAAAAATATATGATTTTGTTGATGGGGTTGTAAAACTTGAACTAAAGAGCAAAAGTTTGAGAATAAGTATATGGCATTTCGTCTATATTTTGGTTTTTCTCCTTGGTTTGTTCTTATGGGTGAGACCATCCGTTTATAATCAATCACTTTTCTCAATCGTTCAACATTCTCATCTAGTTAAAATCACATCAATTCTTACGAATGACTATAGGGCAGGATTAAGTGATTTTGGGATGAATTCTCTTTGTGCTTTTTTTTCTTCCATCTTCGGTGTGAATCAATATATGGTTTTACATTTGTTTGGGGCGTTTAATTTCGGCTTGTTGTTCTTGGGAATCTCTTTGTTGGCATACAAGTTAAGCAAAGATTTTATCTCCGTTGTCTTAAGTGTTTCTTTATTTGTTTTTCTTTTTCCAATTGTGAACTTTGTATCAAATCCTGTTGAGGGAAGTTCTTTTTTATTTGGTCTTGCTTGGTCGCTTATCGTGGTTGTTTTTTGGAGCGAAGTTAGCTTAGTTCAAAAATTTATAGGTTTGGGGGTTTCATTTCTAATTGATGTTTTTGTAGGTTTTGCGAGCGTGGTTTTAATTACTATGGCTGAGATCGTGAAGAAATCTTACGAAAATTTTAAAGCGAATAGAAAAAAGGGAATACAATTTGCTCTAATCGCAATTTTAATTCTCCTATCCTTCTTTTTGCTTGAAAATTATTTCAGTGTGAATCCGGAACTTGGCTTAAAAGTTTACTCTTTCCTTTCAAATTCAGAAGTAGTTGCATATCCATCGGGTTTTATAAACATTTTAATTTTTTTAGTTTTTCTTGCTTTGATCGTTGAATTTATTTCTAAAACAGGGGAAGGTCGCAGCACATTCAGTGTCTTTTATGGAATTTTTATCGGTCTTTTGTTAATTTTTACATTGATGATTGAGAAAGGTTTTTTGAATTTTGCTCCGTTTGAACTTTTTTATCCATTTGTTCTTGTAAACTCATTTATATGGATATCTTACATTATCAGTAGGTTTTTAGGGCGCCGAAGGATTTATTATAGCGTTGTTGTTTTATGTATAGTTGCACTTTTAATTTTAAATGGATTTCTTCACGGTGGATTTAAATTTAATGGTTCAATTGAACCAGAGGAGATCGTTGAGGTCGTTCGGGAGATTCAGAGCGAATCTGTTCCTTTTTCCTTTGCTGTGGTTTCGCATTATGGAACAAGGGCAATGATTGAAAATTATGCGTGGTTTATGGATTGGGATTATTTTTTGAAAAGTTATATTTTAATTAATGAACCGAAGAAAATTTATGATGTTGTCTATGTCATTGTGCCAAAGCAGGATTCAATCGGAAAAATTTCTCCGTTTTTCTTGCCAAGCGTTGAAAATTTAAGTGCGGTTCTTGATTCCGTTTGTTTAAATTACAGATACGCAACTGCGCAACTTTATTTTGACGGGCGTGATATTAAGGTTTATAAATTAACGAAATTAAAAGAGTGATAGAGCGAATAATAAAAACATATACCGAAAAATTCTCGCAATTTTCAAATTCGGAATTTGCTGTTGTTGACAGAAATGGAAAATTGATAGCAAAGACGAAAAATTATGAGCATTCTGAAAAAAGCATTTGCGTTGAGCTTAATTCAAACTATGGAACAATGTATCTTTACATAAAACCAAGTCCTGGGGTTGAAAATCAGATTGGACTTTTAAAATTTTTATATACTGAGCTTTTAAACTACGAGAGTTATATAGAGAATCTTGTTGAGGAGCTTGCGCAAAGGCAAGAGGAACTTGGTATTGTATATGATATAATAGCGAAGGCAAGTTTAGTTTTTGATGAAGCTGAGATCGCAAAAATAATCATGAATAGGATAAATTCATTGATCTCTCCGAGGACCTGTATTATTGGGATTTTTGAAGAAGATGTTTTAAATCAAAAGTATGTTAGCGGTGAAATTTCTAATGAGATAAAACATGAATCTGCCAGGATGATTGAAAGGGCGATTAAAAGTAGAAATTTTGTGATTTCAACGGTTCAGACCGAGGGAGCGATGCGTGGTTTGCTTTCCGTGCCGATATTTTCTGGAGATAATGCAATTGGCGGTATATTTGTGTGTGATAAAGGTAGAAATTTTGATACGACCGAGGCGAAACTTCTTCTCACGCTTGGAAATTATGCTGGTATAATTTTTTACAGAAATAGGCTCATTGAAGAAATAAAGCGAGCTGAAGCTTTAAAACAGGAAATTGAAATTGCAAAGAGAATACAGGAAAACTTGCTTCCAAAGCAAATTCCACATTTTGAAGGTCTTGAGGTTTCTACATTCATAAAGCCGAGCTCAAGCGTTGGTGGCGATTATTATGACTTTATTTTTAACAAAGATAGAAAAGCGTTTTTAATTGCGGATGTCTCAGGGCATGGAATTGGAGCTGCGCTTCTTCTCGCTAGTTTGAGAAGTGTGGTAAAGCTAATGTATGAGATAACACCTGATATATCTGAACTTTTGAAAGCAATAAACCGGGTAATTTATAGGGATACTTTTGAAATCGGTATGTATTCAACTCTTTTTATTTGTGAGTACAACGAAGATGCTTTCATATATGCAAATGCTGGACATATACCGCCGATCTTTTTCAAGCAGAGCACTGGCGAAATTTTTGAACTAAAAATACATGGCTCGCCTGTTGGGCTATTTGAGGATGAAGATTACAAATTTGATGAGATAAATCTTTCAAAAGGAGATATTCTTATTGTTTTTACCGATGGTGTGACGGATATGCGCGATTCAAATGGTGAATTTTTCGGGCTCGACAGGTTGAAGATGATTATTTTTGAAAATCGTAGTAAAAGTGCCCTTGAAATATGTAACTCAATAATTGATGAGTTAATGAAATTTAAGGGTGATGCCGAACAAAGAGATGATATAACTTTGCTTGTTGCAAAGAAAATTTAAAATTAAATATGGCGAAAAAAATTTTAATAGTTGATGATGATATAACAATTCAGCGTCTTATTGAGTTTGTTTTGAGAAAGTTTAATGTTGATGTTTTAATAGCCAGTGGCGGTGATGAGGCGATTGATATCGCAAGGAGTGAAAAACCAGATTTGATTTTTCTTGATGTCATGATGCCTGGGAAGAGTGGGATTGAGGTTTGTCGCGAAATAAGAAAAGATCCCGAACTAAAAAATTCTTACATTGTCATGCTTACCGCCAAAGGCGAGGAAGCTGAGATAAAAGATATGTTTGATTCTGGAGCTAATGAATATGTTCCAAAACCATTTAGTCCATCAGGTATAGCTGAAATAGTTAGAAAAGTAATTAACAAAGAGTGATGATCGAAAAAATAACTGGGAGAGTAAAAGGTCCGCAGCAGAAAATTTATCGCCTTGTTGTTGATACGAAAAATCTAATGGATGTATGGAGAGAATTTGGTGGATTTGAATTTTTTGAAAAGACATCTGAAGAAGGGTTTAAATTTATCTTTGATATTTTTGAGAGCGTGGTCAAGAGCCCAGCATATTATATTTATACCTTTTCCGAAGCAAGCAAGAGTTTAATCCTTGAAAACATGCGATTGAGGAAGGAAAGAATGGAACAGCTTGGTGAAGAGGTCATTGAATCCTTAGAAGAGCCGGAACTGAAAATGGTTTTCAGAGATGATTATAAAAACTTCGGTTTTGTGCTGATATGGGCTGGGAGATTTCTTAACATTCCACTTTGTCTTTCAGGAAAATACATAGGGAATCTGTTTAGTGGTCCACATGAACCAGAGCCAATAAGCAAGGAGGTTTCAATTTGGTTTAAAAACTTTTCGTCTGCATGTGCCGTTGCGCTTAAACAGATGAAATTCGGTGAAGAAACACGCTCAAGGATTCGCTTGCTTGAATCACAGGTTCAAGTAAGCAAGAGAATGCTCGGATCAACGCTTGAGATAAATAAATTCATTGAGCTTTTACTTGAGTTAGCTATAACTGCAACCGGAAGTGACGCTGGATTTATCGCTATGTGGGATGACAAAGTCAAAGAAATGAGGATAAGAGCAAGCAAAAATCTCTCTACCGAGTTTATTAATTCGCTTGATCTTACGCCAGGTGCAGGTCTTTTTGAATGGATTGGAAGCGGAGAGGAGATGATAGTTCGGGATTTTGAGTTTCTGTTGAAATTCAAAGTGAATTCAATTATTGGTGTTCCGCTCGTTGAAGATAATAAACTTCTGGGGATCTTTGCCCTCGTTAATTTCAAAAAAATGAAACAGTTTGAAGAATTTAGCATAAAAATTCTTTCAACTTTTGTTGAGCAGATAAAAGTTGTAATCCATAATGTTGATTTGTTTAATCAATTTACAGAGCGTTATCTCAAAACGCTCATTGCCCTTGCAGAAGCTTATGATATGAGGAGTGAATATACAGCTGGTCATTCAAATAGAGTCGCAAACCTTGCGGTAGAGATAGGTAAAAAACTTGGGCTTGATGCTGAAAAACTTCGTGATCTTAAAATTGCAGGTTTAATTCATGATGTCGGAATGTGTGGAGTTGTTGAAATAAGTGAAGGTTATCAAGCAGATTACAACCATCCGATAATCGGCGCAAGCATGGTTGAAGTTCTGCCGATTTCTTTGGACATAATTGAGGGGATAAGGACGCATCAGGAGTGGTATGATGGGTGGGGATTTCCCCAAGGTTTAAAAGGTGAAGAGATCCCACTTTTTGGCAGAATTTTAGGATTATGTGAATTTTTTGTTGAGATGTCTTCAAATTCAAAACTTCGCAGAGCGATGTCTTATAATCAAATTGAAAACGAAATTAAACAAAGATCGGGATCGCAGTTTGATCCGAAAATAGTTTTTGCTTTTCTTGATGTTATGAAGGAAAAAAGAGATAAAGCAGGCACAGGATGGATTGAGGAGTGTTGGAGGTTTAAAGGTGAACCTAAAGATGTATGTTCAAGATGCCCAGTTTATGAAAGCAATTTTAAACGATGCTGGCAATCACCTGAAATTATGTGTAGGTTCCATGGCGATTATTCGTGTGAAAACTGCTTTATTTTTCTTGAATGGATTGAAAGAATCAAAACAAAAAAAATGGATAGAAAAATGGAATACACAGTCAGCGATAAAAACAATTATGTTATTGTTAAGCTCAAAGGTGAACTTGATGTCGCAAGCTCAATTTATGTAAGAGAAGTTTTCAAAAATTTGCTTGATAAAGGAAAGGTGAACATAATCATTGATTTTTCTGATGTCACTTTTATTGATAGCTCTGGGCTTGGAATAATTGTGGTTGCGTATCGGAGCGTTAAGGAAAAAGGAGGAACGATAAAGTTTGCTAATGTAAGTCAGCGAATAAAGAAGTTGTTTGAAATCACAAAAACAGAAAAACATTTTGAATTTTATAACACGGTTGAAGATGCGGAAAGGTCTTTTTAAAGTGGCTTGCTTATTTCTTTTTTTTCTGTTTGCTTCATGTGGAAGTAAAAGGGAAAACTTTGTCTTTTCAATAGGTGAGCCTGAGAAAATTCTTCTTATTTATGATTCTTCTGACTCATATGCATATGATTGCACTGAAAATGCCAGATGGGCTTTTAGATATGCGAAGATAGCTTATGATGAATTTGATCTTTCAGATTATCCAAATACTAAAATTGAAAACTTACAGAATTACTATGCCATAGTTTCTGCAACTGAATTTATAAACAAGCTTTCAAAGGAAGATTGCGATAAAATAAAAAATTTTGTTGCTTTGGGTGGAGGACTTGCTGTTATATATCGTGGGTATAATGATTATTTATCAGATCTCTTTAGGGTTGAGCCACGCGATAGAAAAAGCTTATTCTTGAAATCCGGTAATTCGGGGTTTATCTTTAATGTGAATTTGTTGCCAATGCTTGAAAATACCATTATTCCTGATTCTATCATTATGAATCTTTCAATGTTTGACTTTGTTCATTATGGTTCAAAAAACATCATTGCCACAACTTCAGCGAAAATACCTGCGGTTTGGTTAGTAAGATATGGCCGAGGAAAGGTGATTTACTGGAATACCTCGCTTTTATCAAATAGATTGTTTCGTGGTTTTATAACTCAATCAATTGCTTCTGTTTCTGATAAATTTGTTCAACCATTTCCAAACTTTGCAATCATCTTCATTGATAATTTTCCGGCCGCTGTGCCAAATTCAAGAAAGAAGATTATATGGGAAGAGTTTAAAATGACAATGGCAGAATATCATTTTTTCGTTTTTTATCCAGATATGTTGAAACTTCAAGATGAGTTCGGTTTAAAATATACAGCAGGTCTCGTTTTCAATTATGGGGCTGATACTAAACCTCCATTTCATTTAACAGAGTGGAAAATTGGAAAAGTAGAGGTTTTAGGGAAAGAAATTGAAGTTTCAAAATCAATCGCGAGACAATTTAAATTGAAAAATGAACTTGGATTCCTTGGATATAATCATTTTTCGCTTTTGATAGAGGAGTGGAAAAGTATTGAAAATATGAAAAAGGCGCTGGAATTTGCTCAAAATAAATGGATTGAGGAAGGGTTAGGAGAGCTACCTGTGACATATATCCCTCCGACGAATTGGATTGACTCAATCGGTGTCCAAGCAATTGCACAGAGTTTTCCGTCAATAAAAGTTATAGCAGGACTATATTCTGGGTATTTTGATGTTGGACAATCCAGGGAATTTGGACCTGAACCTTGGAATGAGAAACTTTACTGTATTCCAAGGGTATCGGCTGGATTTTTCATTGATGATTATGTAAAGGCGCTTATTTTAAGCGAGATCGGGATGCTTGGCGTCTGGACTCATTTCGTTCATCCTGATGATATCATTTATACTCCTGATGAAGTTGAAAACCCAGAGCTTGTGAGAAATTGGTTTTATCTTCCGTGGCGTGGTAAGAATAACGAAGGGCTTTATTATAAGTTTAGAGATTGGCTGAAAAGTTTCACTAAAAATTATCCATACATTAGATTTATGACAAGCAAAGAAGCGTACTATGAAATGCGAAGATTTGACGATTTGAAGATTGAATATGAGTTTAATCCCAATGAAATAAAAATAAAGACAAATCAAAAAAACATTTTCATCAATGTCCAAATTAACAACTTTTACCAAAAGATTGAGGCAATAAACGCAGAGATCATTCATTCAACCAAAACTGCATTTACAAATTTGATAATTTTGAAAACATTAAGCGAAACGGTATCTTTGAAAATGCAGTGATAAATCTTTAACAAAAAATAAATGAAACAAAAAGATTCTGAAAATGAGGACCTTTTTTGAAGATTTGAAAAATCTACTTTTCCATCTTCGTTTCAAGGTTTCTTTTGCATTGTTACCTGTTTTTCTTTGGGGCTATGCACTGGCGGAAATGGAAATAACTAAAAGTTTTATCATCGGAGCCATTATATTACATTTGCTAATTTATCCGGCAAGCAATGGTATTTACGCATATTTTGACGAAAGAAAAGGTGTGATCTACGGATTGAGAAATATTAGTCCTGCATCAATTCTTACCCTTGTCGTTTCAATTATTTTACTTATCGTTGGGGTTTATTTTAGTTTAAAAGTCAATATCACATTTTTCTCAATCGTCGTTGCTTTTATAGCCCTTTTCCTACTCTTTTCGTTACCATTAACCGGGATAAAAAAGCGACCGTTATATGCTGTTCTTTTTCTTGGTTTAACATACGGTTTACTTGGATTTTTAGCTGGGTGGGTTTCTGCTAAAGATTTAAGCGAGTTATTAGAACCATTTTATCTAATCGGAGCAATTTCTTCAGCTGGGTTTGTCGCTGGATTTTATACACTTTCACTTGTATACAGAATTTCGGAGGATTCAAACCCAACGGGTAGATTTTTTATAGAAAAACTTGGATCAGCTGGTGTTTTCAAGTATGTTAAAGTAATTCTTCCAATTTCAGCGATTGCTGGGACAGTCGTAGTAGCTGGAAAATTTACGCTGTATGAGTTAATCGGAGCTATAGTTTACTTCCTCATTCTTTTTCTAGTGATAGACAGATTTGAGAAGAATTTCTATCTTCAAAAGGAAGCACAGAATTATAAGACGATAATAGGAATTAACTTAACAAATTCAACTATTCTTTCAGTTTATCTTCTCTTTAGAATACTTGCAACGCATTATTTTCTAATTGATTGAATTGCGGTGTTGACGACGAGCAAGAGTTCGTCAAGGTCAAATGGTTTAGTGATAATGTAGTCAGCTCCTCGTTTTTTAGCTTCATCTTCCGGAACATCAATTCCCCATCCAGTTAGTATAATCACAGGGATTTTGCTATTTTTTTGCTTTGTTGCCTTTGAGATTTCCCATCCGTTTACATCTGGAAGAGCAAGGTCAGTTATTACTAAATCAAAATTTTCCATACGAACATATTCCATAGCTTTTTTTCCGTTCTCAGCTGATAAAGTTTTATAGCCGAGGTTTGAGAAGACATCTTTTAGAAGGTAGAGCACGGATTCATCATCGTCAACTATAAGGACAGTTAATTTAAGAGAGTTCTCTTTTAGTTCGCTTTTTTGAATAATTTCGGATACTTTTTGCTTGCTTGCTGGAAGGACAATTGTAAATTTAGAGCCTTTCCCAAGCTCACTTTCAACAAAAATTTCTCCATTGTGACTTCTTATAATTTCATATGCGATTGAGAGGCCAAGCCCTGTTCCGTGTTCACCTTTTGTCGTATAAAATGGCTCAAAAATTTTCGTTACAGTTTCAGCATCCATTCCGATACCGGTGTCAGAAATATATATCGCTACTTTTTCTTCATTTATATTGTAAATTCCAAGGGTTAACTTTCCGCCGGAAGGCATTGCTTCAATTGCGTTTATAATTATGTTAACGAGGGCTTCTCTCAATTCCGAACCGTTGGTAATCGCCATTAATCTATCTTCTTGAAAATCTTTAATAATTTCATATTTTACTCCCTTTAGTTCCGCTTCATCTTTCCATTTGGATTTTGTTATTTCAAGGGCATCTTCAATTACATTTGCGACATCAAGAGGGACGAGCGTTACATGAGTTCTCGGTTTTGAAAACTCACGAAGTCGCGATATGATTTTACCAGCATCTTGTCCTGCTTTTTCAATAAACTCAATATCTCTCAAAAGTTCTTTATTTGTAACTTTAGTTTTGAGAAGTTGAGCTCTACCAAGAATCGCGCTTAAGAGATTGCTTAAATTATGAGCGATTCCCCCAGCAAGTTGTCCCAATGTTCTCATTTTTTCTGTTAAAATTAGCTGTTGGTGGACTTTCTTTAGCTCTTCATATGCTTGGCGCAATGATTTTTCTGACTCTTGAAGTTCTAAAAAATATCTCACTCTTTCAATTGCAACGGCAGATTGGTTTGCTATATGCTCAAGGAGTGGTATGTAGTTCTCAATTTCGCTTTGTTCCTTTATCTGAACGGTCATAACCCCGAAAATTTTGCCTCTGGAAAGCATCGGAGCGCTGAGTAGATATCCTTCCTGTTCGGATTCCCCAATGAAAAGATTAAAAGGTGGTGGGATATCTTTGCCAGAGTATTTTAAATATGTCGTCTTTTTTTCATAAATCAGGGTCTCCCAAATTGGGTGAGATCGGACATTAAATCTATAATTCGGATAAGAGATCATTACCTTTCGCCCGTGAATTGAATAAACATGAGCTAACCCTTTCAATTGTTCTGTCATTTCGTCATAGATATCAATAAAAAATCCTTCAACTGGGATCAATTGTATGATATGATCATATATTGCTTTGGCGATCTCATCAATTGTTAAGGCAGAAGAAAGTTCGGAACTAAAGCTATGAAGAATTTTAAATTCATTTAAACTCCTTTGAAGTTTTTCTTCGGTTAATTTTTTATCCGTTATATCGTGCATCACTCCTTGAATATACTTCACTTCCCCCTTCTCATCTTTTACAGCCGTCCAATAAATGCTTACCCATCTTATAGTTCCATCTTTTTTAATTATTCTGAACTCTGAAACTCTTGGTGGTTCGCCTGTTTTGAAGGCCTGATAATTTGTTTTAAGAAGACGCCAATAATCAGATGGGTAAACGAGGTTTTTTGCTCTAACTTGACCATTTAGAAATTCTTCAACTGTGTAGCCAGTGATGTGATAGCAAGAGGGAGTTATGTAAATGAAGTTATAATCAGAATCAACCGCGAAAACAACATCACTCAAAGCTTCAAGAATTGATTGCCCGAAGGATGTTAACTTTTCATTGCTCATAGTGTTGCGGGTTTTAATTTTACAGCTTCAATTTACAAAATTATCGCTGAGTTATCAAGTTTTGTTTGTAATAATGCATTTTTGCGCTCACTGGGATATCTTTCAAATTTTCGGTTGTTAAAAGCTTAATGGAATCAATATATTTGAAAAACTGCTTAATTTTTCGTATTTTTTAATACAAAAATTGAACCTCAAAGTCAATTCTGGTTGCTTGGAGGTGAGATCATATGGCAGGTAGAGAACTGACACCTCGTGAGAAAACTATTTTGAATTATGTGGTTCGTGAGTTCATAATGACCGCAAATCCAGTTGGCTCAAGGTATCTTGTAAAAAAATATAATCTTGATATTAGTCCTGCAACCGTTAGAAATGTCATGGCTGACCTTGAAGAGCTTGGATATCTGTGGCATCCACATGCGTCTGCTGGAAGAATACCGACCGATAAAGGATATAGGTTTTATGTTGACAATCTTCTTGAGGTAAAGGATTTAAATCCTGATGAAAAGGAAGCAATAAAGAGTGTGGTAAAGGATAAAAGTGAACTTGAAGAAATCTTGAGAGATATTTCAAAGCTGATAGGGAAAATCTCAAAACAATTAAGCATCGCATCAACACCTCAGATAAATGATGCGATTTTAACAAAACTTGACATTATCAGTGTATCTGAAATGAAATTGCTCGTAGTTATAACAATACAATCTGGACTTGTGCGAACTATAATCCTTGAAGTTTCAAGCGAGGTATCAAGAGATAAACTTGATTTCGTTAAAGCTGTTTTGAATGAACGTCTTTCTGGTCTGACATTAAAACAAGTAAGAGAAACATTTGCAGAGAGAGTTCAAGATATTGAGGAATCCTATAAGGGTATCATAAATGTCTTCATTCGTTCAGCCGAGAAGTTGTTTTATGATTTTTATGATGTTGATAAAATTCACATTGGTGGTGTTCCAGATATACTTGAGCATCCGGAGTTCAGCG
The DNA here is from genome assembly GCA_025060635.1 of Candidatus Kryptonium sp. NCBI lineage: Bacteria > Pseudomonadati > Candidatus Kryptoniota > Candidatus Kryptonium > Candidatus Kryptonium sp. The sequence continues at coordinate 17,880 of JANXBN010000004.1, forward strand.
ATCCTGAAAAAGTTCGTAACATAATGGAGCTTGTTGAAAACGAGGATGAGATAATTCAAATTTTCCAGGTTTTAAAAGCACAGGCGGGTGAGAAGCTTGAAACGGATAAAGTTGTTATTTCAATCGGTGAAGAGAATCCAGAAAGTAGGTTGAAAGATTACACTTTAATTGCATCGGAATATAAAACCGCTGGAGTTTCTGGTGTAATTGGTTTGATTGGTCCAAAACGAATGAATTATGGTAGAATGATCTCAATTGTCAACTATACTCGTGAGGTTTTATCAGAAGTTTTGCATTAATTAAAAACAAAATTTTCTATTTAGAAATGACTGAGAACGAAAAAGTTAGGAATACAAGTGCTGACGAAGAGATGAAATCTGTTGAACAATCTGCTTCGGAAGCAAAGACGGACGAAAGTTCAAACTCCACTGTTGGAACTGAAACTTTAGATGAATTAACCTTGCTTAAAATTGAAAACGAAAACCTGAGAAAAGAGATTGATGAATATAAAGATAGGCTTTTAAGAAGAGTAGCCGAGTTTGAGAACTATAAAAAACGGCTTGAGGCTGATTTTGCAAATTCTGTAAAGTATGCAAACGAAAAACTCCTGCTTGAGATTTTACCTATCGTTGATGATCTTGAGCGATCACTTTCAAGCGGAAAAGAGAAACCAGATTTTGACTCATTTTATCAAGGTGTTAAGATGATTTATACAAAATTGTTGAAAGTGCTTGAGCTTCATGGGGTTAAACCATTTGAATCCATTGGAAAACCTTTTGATGTTTATTATCACGAGGCATTGTTAAGAATCCCGAGAAATGATGTGCCCCCAAATACAGTGATTGATGAAGTTGAACGTGGTTATATGTATTACGATAAAGTGTTGCGCCATGCGAAAGTTATTGTTTCAAGCCCTGTAGAAGATTCGGAGAAGAAAGAAGGAAACGAAAAAGATAGTGGACTTAAAACCGATTTCAGCGACGATCACAGAGAAATTTAAAATTTGTAATTTATCATAGATGCCAAAGAAAGATTATTATGAAATACTTGGGGTTTCCAGGAACGCAACTCAAGAGGAGATAAAGCGAGCTTATAGAAAGCTCGCAATGGAATATCATCCAGACCGAAATCCAGGAAATAAAGAAGCCGAAGAGAAGTTTAAGGAAATAACAGAAGCTTATCAAATTTTGAGCGATCCTGAGAAACGCAAAAGATATGATATGTATGGTCATTCTGGAATAAGTGAAAGCGATTATATACATTTTACAGATGTTCACGATATATTTGATGTTTTTAGAGATATTTTTGATTCGTTTAGTGGTGGATTTTTTGATGATTTTTGGGGAACGAGGACTCGCACGCAAAGAACTCAAAGGGGAATCCCTGGGTCTGATAGGAAATTGAAGTTAAAGTTAACACTTGATGAAATTGCTACAGGCACTAAGAAGAAGATAAAAATTAAACATTTCAAAACATGTGAAGCTTGCGGTGGAACTGGCGCAAAATCAAGGAGTGGATATACTACATGTCCCGTTTGTAACGGTTCTGGTGAGGTGAAACAAGTTCGCCGTTCATTTTTCGGACAGATGGTTACGATTACGACATGTTCAAATTGTGGAGGAGAGGGGAAAGTAATAAAAGAGCCTTGCAATGTTTGCGGCGGTGAAGGAAGAGTTTACGGTGAAAGTGTGATTGATATTGATATACCAGCTGGGGTAAGAGAAAAAAATTATTTAACACTTCGTGGTTATGGAGATGCTGGAATAAGAGGTGGAACACCAGGCGATTTGATAATTATAATTGAAGAAGAACCACATCCGCTTTTCACAAGGAAAGGTAATGATATTTATTACACGCTTTTGATAAGTTTCCCAGAGGCAGTGCTTGGAACCGAGGTTGATATACCATATATAAATGGAAGTTTGAAAGTTAAAATTGAACCTGGAACACCTTCAGGGAAAGAGATAAGACTGAAGGGCAAAGGGTTGCCATCTGTTGATGGAAATTCAAGAGGCGACTTTGTTGTTAGAATTGAAATATGGGTGCCTAATAAGGTCACCGCATCTGAAAAAGAACTTTTGCAAAAACTTTTGAAAGAAGGACAAAATATAAAACCGAATGTTGAAAAGAAAGTAAGTTGATCGCTGGATTTAAATCGTATTAGGGGGTATTATTTTAATTCGCTGAGTAGAGAAATAAATTTGTGGGAATTTTTAAAATCACCTTGAAATTTTAAAAAAACGCTTGACAAACAATTTTGGATTTATTATATTTTGGTTGAGGCTTAATCATCCCCCGTTTCCTTTCCCGCCGGGATCGCTGGCGTGTGTCCCCGAGCGCCAGCGGTCTTTTTTATTTTAAGCTAAAATTTGTGAAGTTTAGAATTTTCCTACCTTTGATAGCAAGTTGAAAAGAATGGGGAATTTTGCTATTTTTAAATTGCAAAAAAATTCACCTCGGAGACCGGAATGACTGAAAAGTTTGAAATTTGGGACGCTCATGTGCATTTTTTTTCGTTTAATTTTTTTAAAACCTTGATAAAAATTAAAGGTGGGGAAGCAAGATTAAATGATGAATTTGCTATTCTCAAAGAAAGATACGGCATTGAAACGCCACCTGTAAGCCCAGTTCAACTTGCAAGAAGATGGATTGAAGAGATGGGAAAGTATGGTATCTCAAAAATTGTTCTCTTTGCAAGCATCCCAGAAGATGCACTTTCGGTATCTACTGCCTTAGCTGCTTTTCCAGATAAGTTTATCGGTTTTTTTACTTTAAATCCGCTATCAGAGAATGTTGATTTAGAGATAAAACGCGCCGTTGAAAACATGGGTATGAAAGGAATTCTACTATTTCCCGCACTTTACCATATCCATGTTAATGATGAATTACTTGAAAGAGTTTACATCATCGCGGAGGAATATCGTTTGGTTATTTTCACACATTTTGGAATTTTAAAAATGCCAGTTCGTGAAGCTATAGGTTTACGAGATCAAATAGATATATCTTATGCTAATCCAACGGATCTTCACAGAGTGGCGGTAAGACATCCAGATATTAGCTTTATAATTCCTCACTTTGGTGCTGGCTATTTTCAGGAACTTCTAATGCTTGGTGTGCAATGTAAAAATGTTTATGTTGATACATCAGGTTCAAATTCATGGATAAGAATTCTACCATATAAAATTGATCTCAAAACTGTATTCGCAAAGACCATTGATATCTTTGGAGTTGATAGAATTATATTCGGGACGGATAGTGGAGTTTTCCCACGAGGTTATAGGGTTGACATATTGAATCAGCAGTTGGAGATACTCAATGATCTTGGTTTATCAGATTCAGAAACTCAAAAAATTTTATCTGGAAATCTCAAGCGTTTACTTGGCTTCGTTGAAGAAAAGTTTGATTCGGTGAAAACGGAACAAAATTTTTAATCTCATTGTTACTTAATTGTGAAAAATAAGCAATTGATTTAAAGATTGAGGCAACGGAAGTTATACATACTGTTAACTTTGTTGATTTATCTTGTTGGAATTGTATACGCTGGTTTTAATTTTCATCTGCATTTTAATCCAGAAGCAAAGCAGATAAACGAGCACAACTGCTCAAACCATGAATATCACCATGATTTAAGTGCTGAGTTTGCTTGTTTCGTTTCACATTCAAATTCATTTTATATTTTCGTAAGCGAGCATAAATTAACTTTATTAACTTCGCTATCGCAATCATTTATTCTTGAGGATTTAGTTCTACTCAAGTCGTTGTCGTTTCTTACCATATCAAAACGTGCCCCGCCCATTTTCTAATTTCCTGCGCTAATTTTTGAGTTTTTTACCTTATCTTTGTTTTTAAAATTTTTTTAAAACTAAAGCATAATAGTGCCATGAGAACGATTTTCGTCTTTCTGTTAATTTTTGGGTTTTATACCGATCTATTTACACAAGGAAAAATAAGCGGAAAAGTTGTGGATAAATCAAGTGGCGAACCATTGCCAGCAGCGGACATTCATTTAGTAGAATTGAAAAGAGGAACAATTACGAAAAGCGATGGAACCTTTATCATTGATAATGTCCCCGAGGGTAGATATACAATTGAGGTAAGCTACATTGGCTATAAAAAGTTTCGTCAAATTATTGACATTAAAAATGGAAAAGATGTTGAATTTAAAATTGAGCTTGAGCAAACAGTTATATCGCTTCCAAGTGTTGTTGTGACGGGGACTATGTATGAAAAAAGTGTCTTTGAGATACATCAACCTGTTGCAGTGCTTGATGAAGATAAGATTGGTTTGAGATTAAGTGATAACATAGCGAAAACGCTTTCATATGAGCCTGGGGTAAATCTTGAATATAATGGTTTCGTCGGTAGACCAGTGATCCGTGGATTAACTGGAACGAGAATTCTCATACTTGACAATGGAATTAGAATTGGTGATGCTTCTGATTTAACACCTGATCATGCGATTTCCTTTGAGCCAAGTGGAATAGAAAGAATAGAAATAATTCGCGGTCCGGTGAGTTTGTTTTACGGTGTTAATTCTGTTGGTGGGGTAATAAATATAATCTCTGAGGATATCCCAAGGACGGTGCATGATAAGTTAAGAGGTTCATTGAGATTATTTGGTTCAAGTGTGAATACAGCTTTAGCTGGATCAGGGGCATTTGATTATGGGATTAAAAATTTTTCGTTAAGAGGTGAATTTGGATATAGAAAAAGTGGAGAGATAAAAACTCCGAAAATGAAACTTGAAAATACGAATGCAAACAATCTAACATCTTCGCTCGGATTGGCATATCACACAAAAGATATTAGCGTTGGCTTTGGATTCAGAAACTTCAGCGGTGAATATGGTATACCAATAGTTCACGATGAACATCACGAAGACGAGGAACATCATCACCATCATCCAAAATTTGAAATTGTTAGAAACAAATTCACATTTAAAACTGATCTCGCACCGAAAATAGAAAAAATTCAAGGGATTGAATTAATTGCGAATTATACCAGCTACGATCACAAGGAAATTGAAGAGCATCACGATGAGATTGCGACTCGCATAAAAATAGGGACGACAAATGTTGATTTGAAAGTAAGGCATGATAAAGTTGGTATTTTTTCGGGAATGATTGGCGCAAGTTTTATGCACCAAAATTATAATACTGTTGGGGAAGAAAAATTTTTCGCTGACGCAACGCTTTATCTTGGTTCATTGATTATGTATGAGGAATTTGAGATTAACAAATTCGCTTTACGAGCTGGTTTAAGATATGATTTTGCACAGGTTAAGTCAAAGAAGTTTGAGAACTTGCCAGCTTATGATAAAAGGTTTAACGCTTTTTCAAGCTCGGCTGGGCTTGTTTATAAACTTTCGGAGCCATTGGCTTTGTCATTTAATTTCTCACGCGGTTTTAGGATACCTGCTCTTCAGGAGCTTTTCGCATATGGCCCTCATCTCGGGACTATGAGCTTTGAAGTTGGAAATCCGAATTTGAAAATAGAGACATCAAACGAATTTAATCTCTCACTTAGATTGCTTACGGAAAAGGCAAACTTTGAGGTTTCAAGTTTTGTAAACTACATTGATAACTACATTTATCCGAAAGCAACAGGTGAAGTTGATACAGTTTCTGATTTACCTATTTACAAGTATTCATCAACGAATTCTATTTTGCGCGGATTTGAGATGAAATTTGAATACGAGATGTTCAAAAACCTTAACACTTCGTTACTTGTTGATTATGTTGAAGGTAGAAAGAGAGATGTAAAAGAATATCTGCCTTTGATCCCTCCGTTGAGAGCAATTGCCAATGTTGAATATAGAACTGGAAAGTATAATTTTGGATTTGAGATCAAAGCTGTTTCATCTCAAAATAAACTTGCACCGGGAGAAACTAAAACTCCTGGCTACGCGATTTTGAATTTACATTTTGGATTGAGGTTAGCTTCTATGGGTCTTGCGCATGAGATAAATCTAAATGTTGAAAATGTAACGAATAAAACTTACTACGATCACCTATCAAGAATTAAAAACCGCGTTCCAATGCCTGGTAGAAATATAGTCTTGGTTTATCATCTTTTGTTTTAATCATTTTTAACTTTTCGGGGAAGCGGGCTCTTGCCCGCTTTCTGTTTTTTAGTTAAATTTAATCAAAAAAGCTCCGGAAAATATGGCTCAAAAATTCGCAACCGCTATTAATTGCATGGACGGAAGAACTCAAATTCCAGTAACTGAATGGCTCAAGGAAAATTACAAAGTTGATTATGTTGATATGATAACAGAACCAGGACCAGATGGTGTGTTATCAAAAAACATTGATAATCAGATTATAGAATCGTTAAGAAGAAAAGCAGAGATCTCGGCTTATAAGCACAATTCAAAAATCATTGTGATAGCAGGACATCACGATTGCGCAGGAAATCCAGTTGATAAAGATACTCACATAAATCAAATCAAACTCTCCGTCCAAACAATCAAATCCTGGGGCTTACCTTTTGAAAAAGTTATAGGATTGTGGGTTAATGAAAACTGGGAGATTGAAAAGGTAATAGAGATATAAAAATTTTGTAACTTTCCGCCTGTTCCCGCCGTATTAATCTATTGATCTTTAATTAAAAAAATTACGGTGCGACAGTGAGCAGAATACTACTCGCTTTTTTGCTTACCCTTGCCCAACTTGTGAATTCACAAAACGAATTCATATTAAGGGCTATTAAAATTGATGGCGAGATCAAAATTGATGGGAAACTTGACGAGAAGTTTTGGGAGCAGGCGGAAAGAGTTGATTTAAAATATGAAATCCAGATCACAGATAATGAACCATCTGCTCAAAAGACAATTGCAATGGCTCTTTACGATAGCGAAAATCTTTATTTCGGTTTTATTTGTTATGATTCAAATCCAAGCGAAATAAGAGCACATATAACCGACAGGGATAGAATATGGGAAGATGATTTTGTTATTTTGATAATTGATACATACGGAGATAATCAAAATGCGTATGAATTTGCTGTTAACCCTTATGGGATTCAAGGTGATGCAATGCGCGTTGGAAATTCAGAAAACATAACTTTTGATTTTGTGTGGCACTCTGCCGGAACAATTGTTGATTCTGGATGGACGGTTGAAATCGCAATTCCATTTAAAAGTTTAAGGTTTCCGAGGGAGAAACAGGAATGGAATATATTAATTGGAAGAAATTATCCACGCAAGAGTAGATTTATTTTCTCTTGGACCCCGGTTGATAAAAACAATCCTTGTCTCCTTTGTCAAGGTGGCAGGTTAGTAGGCATTGAGGGAATAACTTCATCAAAGTTCGTTGAGTTTTTACCTTATGTGATGGGTTATCAATCTGGCTTTATCAGAGATTACAATGATCCATCGCTTGGGTTTAAAAATGAAAAGGTAAAGGCAAGAGCTGGAGCAGGACTTAAACTTTCACCAAATCCAGAACTAACGATTGAGGGTGTTTTAAATCCTGACTTCAGTCAAGTTGAATCCGATGCTTATCAAATAAGCGTGAATACCACCTTTGCTCTTTACTACCCTGAGAAAAGACCATTTTTCCTTGAAGGAGCAGAGATTTTTCAAACTCCTTTAAGAGTGTTTTATTCAAGAATGATAAATAAACCCATCTTTGCGTTTAAACTAAAGCAAAAGTCAAACGGTGTAACAATTGCTTATTTGTCTTCGCTTGATGAGAAAACACCTTTTATAATTCCTGGTGAAGAGAGAAGTTCAACTGTTCCAACTGGATTAAAATCGTTCGTAAATGTCGGAAGATTAAGATATGATTTTGGGGAGCAATCTTATGCGGGTTTGCTTTTTACGGCAAGAAATTTGACGGGTTCTTATAATTATGTCGGCGGAGTTGATTGGAATTATTTTTTCTGGAAAAATTATTATTTCAAAGGTCAAATTCTTTACAATATCACAAGGGAAGTAAATAATCCCAACCTTTTCTCAAGCGGAAGAAAATTTGGAAACACGAATTATGATGCCGGATTCAACGGCGAGAGATATTTTGGAAATCTCGTATATTTAGAATTTTTGAGGAGCACAAAACATCATTCGCTTGAAATTTCATATCGTGATATTTCGCCAACTTTTCAACCTCATCTTGGGTTTATCACAGCAAATAATATAAGGCAAGTGGAAATAGAAAATCAGTTCACATTTTATCCGAAAAACTCAATTATTGATATTGCTTTCGTGTTCATTGAAGGCGGACTTAAATTTAATTACTTTGGAACAAGAAAGGAAAATTGGATATTATTTGGGTTCGGTGGTCAACTTAAAAGTCAAACGAATGTGTTTGTGGGATTTCTTCCCGTAAATGACGAAATTTTTGGGGGTCGCAAATTTGAAAGGATTCACAGGGTTTTTGTGAATGTTTATTCTGTTCCGTATAAGTTTTTAACGATATCGTTGAATGGTGAATATGGTCGTAAAATTTATCGCACCATTGATCCGAAACTTGGGTTCGGTTGGGACTTAAATGTTTCTCTTAAACTTAAACCAACCGAAAAAATTGAAATTTCAGCGTGGTATGCACAAGCGAAATTGAGGGATGAGAAAACAAATGAATTGTTTTATTATGGATATGTCACAGGTCTTGTCGGAATTTATCAGTTTAATCCAAACTTGTTTTTAAGGTTGATAACTCAATATGATTCTTTCAGTGGTTCAATTCAAGCTTTCCCGCTGTTAAGCTTTAAATTGAATCCGTTTACGATTTTTTATATCGGTTCAACTGTTAATATGCTTGATTTCGGAGGGATTTATGGTGTTAAGCAGACGAGCAGGGAGTTTTTCTTGAAAATACAGTATCTATTTAGGAATTAATATCTTGAGCTAACTTCAACGCCGTTTTCGGGCGAGGTCACATAGATTTTCAATTTTCTCCCAAAAAGTTTTAAAAATTCTTCGGATATAATTCTTATCGCCTCGCCTGTTTTTTCTTTCAAACTTATCACAACTGCTCCCGAGCCGGTTCCGAAAAGCTTTGCTCCTACGACTCCATCAATTGTTGCAGATATATCAACTATTGCGTCAATCTCTGGGGTGCTGAAATCATAATCGTTTCTTAAACTCAAATGAGAGTCAAACATTAATTTCCCGACAAGCGATAGATTGTGTCGCCTTAACGCAATGACGAAGTTTAATGTGCGTTCATTTTCCCCAACAATGTATCGTATCCTGTTCATTGAATTTTTCTCAATGAAACCTGAGTATTTTTTCAATTCATCAAATGTGAGAGAGCGAATGGAGTTAATTTGTGGGTTTAAGCTTGATATTACATCAAGTGCATCCTTGCATTCTTTTGCTTTTTTCATAAATTCAGATATTGCGTTCTCATTTCTTTTCCCAGTGTCTATGATTAAAATTTTAAGTCCTTTTGATATAGGGGCATACTCGTGCTTGAAGGTTCTGCAATCAATTAAAATACCAGTATCGTTAAGTGCGAACGCGGATGCCATGAAGTCATAGATATTTTCGTAAGATTCAGTTAAAAATTTCCCAACTTTTTCGCACATATGAAGTAAATCAATATCATCAATTTGAATGTTCTGGATATGTCTAACTCCAAATGACAAAGCAACAATAGTTGAAGATATATCTCCGATATCTGAATTTTGTGGAATGTCGGTTGCTATGCATATGTTAAGTCCAGAAATATCATAACCACTATCAATGAAAGATTTTAAAACCACTTTTATTGGGGTTATCCATTCGTTTTTTTCAATTTTGTCAAGTGATTTTTTTGAGAAGATTTCAATTGCAAATCTCCGATCGGAATAGACAACGAACTTTTCATCGGTTCTTGAGGATAAACTTACATATGTCCTACGATTTACTGCTACGGAGAAGAGGAAACCGGCCCCGTGGTATGTATGCTCCCCCATAAGGTTTATTCTTCCAGGTGCGGAGCTAACAACTTCTGGCTTTTCGTAAAAGATTGAGTTATGGAGTGAATCAATCATTTTTAACTATGTAGGACTTATTTTTTGCTTTATATTTTGAAGTTGTGTCCACATTAAATTTATAAGTTCTTTTAATCCTTCGCCAGTTACAGCCGATATTTTAACAACAGGTATGTTGTCTTCAAATTTTATTTTGTCAAGTTTTTTTCTCAACTTTTCATCTGCTAAATCCATTTTGGTTATTGCCACGATCCTTGGCTTTTCAATCAAAACTTGCGAAAAAGATCTCATTTCATTCAAAAGCGTTTGGTAATCTTTTACGGGATTGGGGCTTATGCATTCAATCATAATCACGATGATTTTCGTTCTCTCAATATGTTTTAGGAATTGTATTCCAAGCCCTTTTCCTAAGTGTGCACCTTCTATAAGCCCTGGCATATCAGCAACGACGAAGCTTTTGAATTCATCATATTTAACGATCCCAAGGTTCGGCTGAAGCGTTGTAAACGGATAATCGGCGATTTTTGGTTTCGCAGCTGAAATTTTTGAGATAAGTGTTGATTTCCCAACATTGGGAAATCCGACGAGCCCTACATCTGCGATGAGTTTAAGTTCAAGTTCAATTTCTTTTTCTTCACCTTTCTCTCCTTTTTCCGCAAATCTCGGGGCTCTATTTGTTGGTGTTGCAAATCTTGCGTTTCCTCTTCCTCCTTTTCCACCGCGAGCAACTATAACTTCATCCCCATCATTTATAAGATCGGCTATTATCTGGCCAGTTTCGGCATTTTTAACAACAGTTCCGCAAGGTACAAGTAAAATTATATCTTCACCATCTTTACCATGTTGGTTTTTCCCTCGTCCGTGTTCTCCATTTTCCGCTTTGTAGAATGTTTTATATTTGTAATCAAGCAAAGTAGATAAATTTTTGCTTGCTCGGATGATAACATCTCCACCTTTTCCGCCATCTCCGCCGTCTGGACCACCTTTGGGGACATATTTTTCTCTCCTGAAACTTACACAACCGTTTCCACCGTCGCCAGCTTTTACATATATTTTTGCGTAATCTATCAGAAGCATACTATCTTATTCCCTGAAAATATCTTCTGTAAACAAAATCAGTAAACTCAACAGCTTCATCCGAGTATGGATCAATTTCATATGTTATGAAAATTGAATCAATAAAAGCTGAGGCCTCCTTCCAATTGTCAATTGAGTTTAATTTGCTTATCGCTTCTCTAAACTTTTCTTCATCCCGTTTAAAAATTTTTTTAACGAATTTCTCCTTGCTCCGTTGATCAAGCAATGTATTAAGATCAGGAAGTTTGGTTTCTACTTTTGAGTCAGGTTTTGATTCAATCGGTTCAAAATCTTCAACTTTTTCTTCTGGTTTAATTACTGGTATTTCGGTTTTTTGATCAAAATATGAAGTTGAAACTTGATCTTGGGTGGATTCTTCAATAATTGACGGTTTTAAAACTCTTTTCAAAATGATCTCAAGATCGGATTCGGCAAATTTCGTTCTGCCGTGCAAATCTTTTTCAAGTTCAATTTCTTTGACGACATTTTCAAGCCCTTTATCAGCGAAGAAGATCATTAAAGCCTCAGCTGGCACTAAATTTAGGTCATTGGCAAATTTAAAAAGTTTAAAAACTGGCTCCGTTATTGAAAGCATTTCGCTTAGTGGAACATTTTTGAACACTTCTTCATCTATTTTTCGCAACATCTTTTTAAAAAAGTCAACTTTTACCTCGTTTGAGTGGTATTTTTCAAGGATTTTAGTTATTAATTTTTTGTAGTATGGATATTCATTGATGTTTGATAGCGAATCAAAAATTTGCTCGGTAGTTTTGACCTCATCGTTTTTGAAAATTATCTTCGTGAGCGTCCATTCAGGTCTGATGACAAAGTTTAGCGAGAATCTTGATGCTTTATCAACAGCGTTTTCAAACTCTGAATATGTGAAAAGCAATGAGTTTTTAAGCGTGGTTGTTAACTTTTTTCTTGTAGAGATCAAATCTGGATTATTTTGATCAAATCGTTTGGAGTAGAGCGAATTCAAAACTTCTTCAATAATGATTCTCTCAGCGAATATGTTGAAGTAGTCCTTCACCGATTGAGGTATTTCCCATCTCATTATTTCGGTAAGTTGAATTTGATCTCTTCCAAGTGCGTTGGTGAGAATTTTTTGTTTTATGTTTTGAATTTCTTTTTCAAACATTTTTGCACCAGATTTTTTATTGTTTCAAAAGTGATCTTACGCGCTCAATTTCTTTTTGTGCGCCCGCCTTGAAAATCGGATCAATCCCCGGTCTATCAATAATTTGTTGATACATATTGATAGCTTGATCATATTTTCTCATTTTTTCATATGATTGACCAGCCATATAAAACGCATTTGCTGTCCAGTCAATTTTCGTTTTCTTCGTGACGAGATATGGGACTTTTAAAAATTCAAGTATCGCCTGCTCGTAATCCCCTTTGTAGTATAGTGCTTCGCCAATATAGTAGTGAAGTTCTGCTTCAAGGTTTTTGTCCGCTTCTTCAAGAAGCTTTTGAAAATACGACAAAGCAAGATCGTAATTACCAAGCATTTGATACATCACACCGATTTTTATTCTCTTGTCCATTACATCGTCCGCGTTTGGAAACTTTTCAATATATTTCCTTGCAAGTTCTATGGCAAGCTCATAATATCCAAGTTCTTCATAGCATGCAAGCAGGTTGCTCATGGCGGATTGCAAAACTTGGGGTTTTACGGCATTATCAACAACAAATCTATAGTAAATTGTTGCGGAATCGTATTTCTCAAGTTTGAAATATATGTTTCCAAGTGATAAATTGACTCTCAACCTTGTGTCTATATCCAACGGTTTCCTGTTAAGTTCAAGCATTATTTTAGTTGCAGATTCAATGTTTCCGTTATATTCTTCAATTTTTGCGAGCCAATACTGTGCAAGGTGTGCGAAGTTTGAGTTGGGGTAATTTTTTATGACCTCGTCAAAAGTTTTTTTCGCGTTTCCAAAATTTCTGTTTCTAAAGTAATAACCACCTAATTCAATCTGAAACTCCGCAAGATAATTTTTTATATCAAACTTTGAAAATGTTTGTTTAAACAAGTTAATGGACTTGTTTGCGTTATCAATATCGTTCATCCTAAAATAGCAAATTATAATCCTTGATTGAATTTTAATTTTATCGTTTTCGTTATCTGCGTTTTTAAGGGCGTCATTATATTTCTTGAGGGCATCTTCATATTTCTCCTCGTCAAAAAGCAAATCCGCTGATTCAAGTAAAGTTTTTCGTCCAAGAGAAGCATTAAATTTCCCAACCTTTTCAAGATAGTAAACTGCTTTCTCATTTAATCCTTCGGTTTTGTAGATATTTCCGAGAGCGTAGTAAGCTTCGCCAGCTAAAGGCAACATCGCTTGAAGCGTTATGCCTGGTGTTGGTTTTGGTGTTGAAATATAAAGTTTATAGTATTTCTTCGCATTTGTAAAGTCTCCAATCTTATGATATGCGGATGCGATTTTAAATAAAACTTCAGGTTTCCTTTCAAATTCGGGATATTCAGTGATAGAGATGTAGTTTTTGTATTCGCTTATTGATTTTAGATAATCGCTGGTCTCAAAGTAAACATCGGCGATTTTTAATTTAACATCTTTTGCGATGTCGGTATAAAAATAATTTTTTTCAATTTCGCGTAGGACATTTATTGCTTCGGCATAGTTCTTTAATTCCTTGTAAATTTGTGCGCGCAGGTCAAGAGCCCTTGCGTCGTAGGGAGATGGGGAATATCTTTGAATCAAAAGGTTTATATCTGACAGGGATTTTTGCTTTTCACCTGTTTTATAATATGCATAAGCTCTCTTGTAAAGAACTTCGGGGATTTGGTTCTGGTTGAATCTGTTGAAATTGTCAGAGGAAATTTTTATAATCTCATTCCAATTTTGATTTGCAAAGTGAAAGTTTAATATCTCAATGATGAAGAAAGTATAAAATCGTGAGTTTTGATATTTGTTTTTGAAGTCCTCCGCAATTTTCTTTTTTTCTTCTTGATTTGAGTTGTAAGTTAAAACTTTATACAAGTAAAGAATGGCGGTGTCAGCTTTTTCTGGTTCAATTTGGGGTTTAAAGTTCAAGAATTTTTGAATTATGCTTACGGCCGAGTCAGTTTTTATCTTGTTTTCCAAAAATAGATTATACGCACAATTTGCGACTTGATAGTTTATGTACCACATAACCTTGGGCTCAAAATTTCCTGCGGACAACGCAAGGTTGTAGTATTTGAGGGCATTTGAGTAATCTTTCAATTTGAAATTGTAAAGGTCAGCAAGTTTAAGCAGTGTTTCATTTTTAGGCTTATTATTCAAGATATCACCAATAATTTCTGCGATTGATGCTATGTGTTCCGATTGATCGGTTATTTGAAATCTTTTTAGCATTTCAATTTTGTTCAATGCATCGTCGTATAATTCAGATGAGCTATAGTTTTTGATCAAAGTTTCAAAGCTTGAAATTGCATCGGTTGCGTCGCCAAGCTTCATATAACAAAGCCCGATGTGATATATTGCTTCATCTGCATATCTATTTTGTGGGAAACGATTTAGAAGGTCTGTGTAATAGAAAATTGCTCTTTTGTAATCGTTAAGTTTCTCTTCATAGAGCAAAGCAAGTTGGAAAATGACATATGGTGTTGATGTGCTTGTGGGGAATAGCTCAATGTGTTTTTTATAGAATTCAACGGCTTTAGCGAATTCACCAATCCGAGCAAAATTGGTTGCAAGATTGAGCAATGCGGTTGATTTTCTGACTGATGTTGTGTCGGAATTTATAACCTTGATATAAAATTCGTTTGCTTTTTGATAATTCAAAATTTTGTCAAATGCAATTGCGATGTTGAAATAAAATTCGGGATTCGTCTCAGATTCGGATAAGTTATTAAGAAGTTCAGTGTAGTGTTTTATTGCGTTTTGATAATCAGCGATGTTGAAGTAGTAATTAGCAAGCTGGAGTGTGATTTTTTGTTTTAAGTTTCGTATTTCCTCGGTAATGTTTGCATTTGAAATTATAGATTGGGCTTTGAGCATGTAATTTATTGCGTTTTCATATTCACCAAATTCAGATTGAATTTTCCCAAGTTCAAAATGCGCTGAAGCTGTTATCTCAGGGTTAAGTCCGCTTTGCGATGTGATTTGAAGAAGCTGTCTTTCAGCTTCTTCGCTTTTTCCAAGTTCAGAGTTAATTTTAGCAATGTTTAAAAGTGCTTTAAATTTTAGGTTTTTATCCTCAACCTCGTTTGAAATTTTTCGGTATTCAATTAGTGCTTTTTCATAGTTTCCTTCTTTAGTTAGAATTTCCGCCAGTTTAAATCTTGCTAAGTGAAAATGCTCACTTTCGGGATATTCTTGTATAAGTGCAAGCAAAACTTTTTTTGTGTTTTGTAAATCATTTGCCAGTTCAAAGTATTTCGCCGATTCTACAAGTGCTTTTGATGCTAATTGACTTTTGGGATAGAAAAGTTTTATCCTCTCAAATGCCGAACCTGCTTCTTTGTATTTTTTCAATTCAATAAAACATTCAGCAGATTTCCAGAGTGCTTCGGGTGCTTTTGGATGAGATGGTTTTGATAAAGCAAAGTCCTGAAGAATAGTTTGGGCATCCTCAAATTTTCGTAATTTGAAATATGACATCCCAAGGTAAAACTGTGCTTCAGGCGTTTGAGGGCTATTTGGATATGTGTCAATGAATTTTTTCAATTGTGAAATAGCGAGATCATAAAAACCTTCATTATAAAGATTTATTGCGAGCTTAAATTCAGCGTTTTCTTTCGTATCTTGAGAAAGTACTAAAGAAAAAACGAAGATTGACACCAGGGCTAAAAATAGAATTTTCCGCATCACAGTTTGAGTTTATTTTGATTTTCTGAAAAAATTTAACATTTATTTGAGTTTTAAGCAAAACATATCCGAGGTTTTAGTTTTCTTTTCACCATTGAGTAGAGGGGAGATTGTGAGGAATGGGATATAATATCAAAAAATAGATATGGGCGTGTCATTTTTTTGTAATATTTTTCTTCCAAGTAGCAATTTTGCCACATTAGCCGAGAAAAAGCGGGCTTTTTTCTTACTAAAAATCAATAAATTTTTAAAAAAAGTTTGGCATAGTGATTGAGGAATTTTTTTGAAAACAATTAATAGAGAAAATTGCAAATGAAAAAGATTTTGGTTGTTGACGCAGACGAATCAATGAGGAACTTGCTTATTAAGTTTCTCGCTCGCGAAGGTTTTGATGTTTCCGTTGCTGTGTCTGGAAAAGAAATGACCGAGAGAATGTCCCAAGATAAATATGATATCGTCATAATTGACGAGAACATATACAAGCAGGATCAGCTTGATATAAAGATGTTGGTTAATAAGCTGATGCCGAAGGCGAAAATAATTTATATTGCGCCGTTTTATGCTTTGAGCGAATTTCTTGAAGTTGAAGATGAGCGAGTCATAAGATGTGGTCAGAAACTTTTCAGAATATCAGAACTGAAAAGCTTGATAAATGAGTTTAAAAGTTTATCAACTTGAAACTAACTCGGGAGTGTGCACTCCTTTTAATAATAAATCAGTTAAGCACTTATGATAAGAAAAATTTTAATATTTGTAATTTTAATTTCAACCTTTTCGTTCAGATTATCTGCGCAGACAAATGCCGATTGTTTCTCTTGCCATGATGATAAAACCTTAACCATGGAAAAGAATGGCAAAGTTATATCCCTCTATGTTGATCCCAAAAAGTTTGAGGCTTCGGTTCATGGTTCATTAAGTTGCGTTGATTGTCATGAGAATTTCAATCCTGAGGAGATTCCGCACAAGGAAAAGATAGAACCTGTAAATTGTTCTTCCTGTCATTTAGATGCTGTTAAGGGATTTGAGTTAAGCAAACATTCAAAGAAGATCAACTGCGCTTCTTGCCACGGAGATGCTCATGAGTTGGTCAAAACATCAAAAGTTAATTTTGTAAGCAGATGTTCGGCATGTCATACAAAGGAATTTCAAGATTACAAGGTGAGCGTACATTTTAGCTCTAAGGGAGGATCTGATTGCATCTCTTGTCATGGATATCACGCAATAAAAATTGCCTCATCAGATGTTTGTATTAAATGTCATAGTGATAAAAGAATTGTTCAGGAGCATCAGGAGTTTGTTTTGAAATATAGAGAGAGCATCCATGCAAAATATATAAATTGTTCTGATTGTCATACAGGGCATAAAATTTTGAAGGCAAGTGATCCAAATTCAACTGTTGCGAGGGCAAACATCGGAAAAACATGTGAGAAATGTCATGAACAGATAGCGAGAAATTATTTTGAATCAGACCACGGTAAAGCTTTTATAAGTGGCTTTGAAAGCGCTCCATCTTGTACAGATTGCCATGGTGAGCATGACATAATGAGGGTTACAAGTGCGGAGTCAAAGATAAGTAGAGCAAATGAGGTAGGGGTTTGCCTGAAGTGCCATCTTGATAATCCCGAGGTAAGGAAAAGAATGACGCATGTTCCATCTTTTATAGCCTCGTATGAGAATAGCATTCACGGAAGATTGTTCCACGCTGGTAATCATGAAGCAGCTGTTTGTAGTGATTGTCATGGTGCACACGAAATGATGAAGGTAAGCAATCCAAGCTCAAAAGTTTATAAGCTTAATATATCTTCAACTTGTGGTAAATGTCATCAGGAAATATCAAAAGATTTTAATGAAAGTATACATGGCGTTGCCCTTTCAAAGGGTAATTTTGATTCCCCGACTTGCACTGATTGTCATGGGGAACATTTGATCCTTGAGCCAAATGATCCACGCTCGCCAGTTGCTCCACGAAATGTCGCACTTCAGCTTTGTTCAAAATGTCACGCATCTGTAAAGCTATCTGAAAAGTATGGACTTCCTGCTGATAAGTTTAAAACATTTACGGATAGTTATCATGGTTTAAATGTTCGTCTCGGAAATGTTGAAGCGGCAAATTGTGCAAGCTGTCATGGGGTTCACGATATTTTACCTTCTTCTGATCCGCGGTCACGGGTTCATAAGGCAAATCTTGTAAATACATGTGGACAGTGTCATCCCGGAGCCAATGAAAACTTTGTGAAAGGGAAAGTTCATGTAACGGTTGCAAGCTCGGATGAAAAAATTATTTATTGGGTATCAACAATTTATATAGTTTTAATAGTATCAATCGTCGGCTCAATGTTCATTCATAACCTGCTTGATTGGATAAGGAAGACAATAGATAAGTATAAGCAAAAACATTCAGGATTATTTTATTCAACAGATGAATCTCGGAGAAAGACGAATCTTTATTTAAGGATGACGCTTGAGGAAAGAATACAGCATTTTGTTCTCCTCGTGAGTTTCTTCACTCTTGTGATAACTGGATTTATGCTTGCTTTCCCAGATGCTTGGTGGGTTATAGCTATAAGAAACATAGTAGGTGGCGAAGCGGTTTTCAAATATAGAGGATTAATTCATAGAATTGCAGCTGTTTTGCTCGTTCTTGATTCAATTTATCATCTTTATTACATTATCTTCACCAAGAGAGGACGTGAGTTTATCAAGGACATAATGTTCAAAACGCAAGACATAAAAGATATGATTCAAGTTTTAAAATACAATCTTGGGCTTTCAAAGGAAAAACCGAAGTTCGGGAGGTTTAACTATATTGAAAAGAGCGAATATTGGGCTTTAATTTGGGGAACCGTAGTAATGACTGTAACTGGTATTGTTCTATGGTTTGAAAATCATTTCATGGGATGGTTTTCAAAGACATTTGTTGATGTATGCAACACAATTCATTACTTTGAAGCGTGGCTTGCGTTTCTTGCGATAATTGTCTGGCATATTTACTATGTCGTCTTCAATCCCGATGTTTATCCTATGAACTTTGCTTGGATCACCGGTTATTTAACCGAGGAAGAAATGGAAAAAGAACATCCGCTTGAACTTGAAAAAATAAAACTCCAAGAAATTAAAAAAGGGGAACTTGTATGAGCTGTGAAGAAAAAGAAATTAAAAACATAATGATTGAGATTTTGAAAGTTGCAATTGAAAGGGAAAAAGATTCTTTTGATTATTACTATTCGGCTTCATTAAAAGCATGCGAGCCAAGAGTTCAAAAGTTTTTGCTTGAACTTGCAGAGATGGAAAAGGAACATCGCAGATTGCTTGAAGAAAAATTAAAGGAGCTTGAATCCGAGGTTTCAGTCCTTGATGGAATAAGGTCAAGTTTTGAATATTATGAATAAAATATGGAGTTGAAATGAGGCAGGAGAAAGGAATTTTGCGTTTCTCTCTGTCGTGGAGAATTCAGCATTTCCTTTTGATGGTAAGCGTAGTGCTTTTGATAATAACTGGTTTTGCCTTAAGGTATCATGATACCTGGTTTGGAAAATTTTTGATATTCATTGAGGGAGGTTTTGAAGCGAGGGGAACTTTGCATAGGGTTTCAGCAGTGCTTCTTTTTATTACAGCAATTTATCATTTGATTTATATCCTTTTTACGAGCGAAGGACGAAGGGAATTTAGAGAACTGTTGCCGAGGAAAAAGGATTTTGCTGATTTCCTTGAAAGTGTAAAATATGACATTGGGAAAAATGAGAATCCACCGATGTATGGTAGATATTCTTATAAAGAGAAAATTCAATACTGGGCTTTCTTTATCTTTGTTGTGCTGATGATACTAAGTGGGTTTGTTTTATGGTTTCATAATTATCTTTTTGGGGTTTTACCGAAGTGGTTTTTTGACCTTTCGCAGGCATTACATAGTGCGACTGCGACGCTTATAATAACTTTTCTTGTGCTGTGGCATCTTTATCTTGTTCACTTTTCACCTGGTAATTTTCCAATGAATGCTTCTTTCTGGCATGGCTATGTTTCAGAAGATTGGCTCAAGGAAAATCATTATCTTGAATATCTTGAGATAAAAAATAAGGAAAGTGGAAAGACATGAAAAAGTTTTGGTTGTTGACAGTTTTTGTTCTCTTCTTTGTTGAATTTTCAATTTCACAGATCAAGAATGAGCGATGTTTCATTTGCCACGGTGTGAAAAATTTTGGAATTGTTGAGCGTGGGGAATTTAAATCGCTTTATGTTTCAAAAGAAGATTATGAAACCTCGGTTCATGGTAAATTTGCCTGTGTTTCCTGTCATGTTGATGTCCGCGTTATACCGCATTTAACAAAGCCTCAGAAGATCCACTGCTTGCAATGTCACTTTGAAGGTAATGTCGTTGGAGCTCCAGTTACAGCGAAACCTGAAAAATATAAAGAAAGTATACACGGAAGAGCACTTGCAAAAGGTAAAAATGCTCCAGATTGTAAGGATTGTCATACAGTTCATTATGTCAAAAAGCCGGAAGATCCAAATTCAAGCGTTTTTAAAACAAATGTCCCAGAACTCTGCGGAAGATGTCATCAAATCGCAAAAGAGGAGTACTATAACTCAATTCATTGGGCTGGAATTCAAAAGGGTGAATTAGCTGCAGCAGTTTGCACAGATTGTCATCGTGAGCATGATATCTTGCCTCCGGAAGACCCGAGATCAAGCTTAAATCCTAAAAATGTCGTTGCGACATGTGATAAGTGTCATTCCGATGTAAAATTAATGAAAAGGGTTGGTGTTCCTGTTAAGAATCCAGAAGCATATAAAGAAAACTTTCACGGCATAGCGTTGAAGTTTGGAGTTGTAAGAGCTGCTAATTGTGCTTCATGTCATGAATATCATAATGTTTTACCATCGCGAGATCCGAGATCCCCAATTCATCCAGCAAATCTTGCAAAAACTTGTGGAAAGTGTCATCCGAGGGCGAATGAAAATGTTGCGAAAGGGAAATTTCATGTTTTGCCTGGGGAGAAGGATTCAGGAATTGTTTATTATGTTTATACATTCTTTAAGTGGTTCACAGTAATTGTGTTGGCGGGGCTTTTTACGCACATAATACTTGATTTGATCGGACATATAAGAAGGAAAAGAAAAAAGAGCGAATAAACCATGGATGTGAGAAAGGAAGCTGAAAAATTGATCAATGAAGTTGAAAAGGAAAAAGGCATCACGCTTGACGATGAATTCAAAGAAAAATTGAAAGATGAGATTGCGGAAAAGATAAAAGTTGAAATTGAACGAAAGAAGAGAGAAGAAGAGAAGAAAACTAAATCTGCTAAAGAAGAAGAGGAATACTTTATTCGTTTTAGCTTGAATATTCGGCTTCAGCATTTGACACTTGCTATCGGTGTCCTATTGCTGATAATAACAGGACTACCTGTTAAATTTCATGAGTCAAAATGGGCTGAGCTATTCTTTAATTTAATAGGCGGAATACAGGTATCAAGATTTCTCCATAGAGTTGGTGCGGTTTTACTTATATTTGTCTCAATTTGGCATACGATTTATATTGCGTTTACAAAAGAAGGAAGGAACGAGTTCAAAGAACTTCTACCTCGGAAAAAGGACTTTCTTGATTTCTGGCAAAATATAAAATACATGCTTGGAAAGACGAACGAGAGACCTAAGTATGGAAGATACTCATACATTGAAAAATTTGATTACTGGGCTGTTTATTGGGGAATGGTTATAATGGTTGTGTCTGGTTTGATTTTGTGGTTTCATAATTTCTTCCTTGCAATTTTTCCCAAATTTGTCTTTGATATAGCAAAGGAAGCTCATTCAGATGAAGCTATGTTAGCAACTCTTGCGATTGTAGTGTGGCACTGGTATAATGCTCATTTTAATCCGCACATTTTCCCGTTTAATCCAACGATATTCACGGGAAAAATTTCAAAAGAGAGAATGATACGAGAACATCCACTGGAATATGAGAAAATTATGCGAGAGAAACTTATGAAGGAGGAAAAGTCAGATGAAAAGCAAGCGTAAGATAATAATCTTAACTTTATCTATACTTTTCCTTGGTTATCTTTTCTTCCTGTTTTTAAGAACTTCGGATGATCCGGAATACTGCGGTTCATGTCATTTTATGAAACCTTATTATGAGAACTGGTTAACTTCAACGCATAATCAGGTAAATTGCATAACCTGCCATTATGGACCTGGTGTTGGAAATTATCTTAAAGGTAAAGTTAGATTGCTATCTGAAATAGCAAGATATTATCTTGGTGTTTACAATTATGAGATCACTTCAAAAGTGAGCAATGAATCTTGCATTGAATGCCATAAAGAGAAAGATTTTGCAGATAAAGAGATATTTTTTGTAAATGGAAAAGTTAAATTTTCACACGCAAAGCATTTAAATGAAGAAAAAGTCGGTTTTAAGCTGCAATGTCAAACATGCCATTCTGAACTTGTCCAGGGTCGTCACGAGGCGGTTTCTCCCAAAATTTGCGTTCTTTGCCATTTCCCAGGCGGTGAAGTTATGAAAGGGTTGCCTATCTCTAATTGTGCTAACTGTCATGGTCCACCAAAAGATGATATAATGATATGGGGAGTTCCGTTTAATCATTCTGAATATATAAAAAACAACATTGATTGTTCAACTTGTCATCTCCATGTTACGGTTGGACGCGGTGATGTAAGATTGGAGAGATGCGCATCTTGCCATGTTAATGTAACAGAAATAACGCTTAGATCAAAGGAGATGCATCAAATTCATGTAACTAATGAGAAAATTAACTGTTCTAAATGCCATGAAGAGGTAAAGCATGGCAAAGTTGAAGTTTTTGAGGTTTTTTCACCCACATGCCAGGAGTGCCATGGGAATAAGCATTCAGTCCAAGAGAGAATTTATTCAGGAAGTGGTGGTAAAGGTGTAGCGGTTTTGCCGGATCCGATGTTTCTTGCGGGGGTTTCTTGCAGAGGTTGCCATGAAGTTAAACTTGTTAAAGCCCATAATGAAGTAAGCTTTGAGCTGCCTGAGTTTAACCCAAGTTCGTGCAGTGATTGCCATGGGAAGGGATATGATAGACTTGTTCAACAATGGCAAGAAATTGTTAAAGGCAGAATTTCTAAACTTGAAAATGAAATTGAAATCGCTGGACTTTTGAAAAGAGCTGGACTTAAAAAGTTCAATGATGAAAATGTTAATGCTAATTTTGAGATCGTAAAAAAAGACGGAAGTTATGGCGCTCATAATATAAGGTATGTAAACTTGCTTCTTGATGTTATTGAGAAGGAGCTTAAAATATGGGATAAGAAACCAGATATTGAAGTTGTTTATAAAAATAACTCAAGATGTCTTGATTGTCACTTCGGGGTTGAGAATTTAAACAGTACATATAAAGGTAAAAATTTCCCACACGGAGCACATCTTTTTAAACTTAATTGCGTTAATTGTCATACTGGTAGTGAACCTTCACAGGCAGGGCATGGTAAGATATTGGACTTTGTGAATGATTGTAATAGTTGTCATCATAAAAATCTGGCGGTGTCTTCAAACAAGAGTGAATCTAATTGTGAAAGTTGCCATTCCAAGCAAGCTGATTTTTATCGCGGTAAGTTTTTAACTGATTCTGAAGATTTTATGTATCAGGCGGGAATATCATGTCAAGATTGTCATTCTGGAGACAAAAATTTACCTACGAGGCCAAGCGCTGAAATTTGCGGTGCTTGCCACGAACAAAGCTATGTGGATGATTTTGTTGGAAAGCAAAAGCAACTTAGAGAATTAATTGCGAAGTGGAATGGTTTAACCCCAGAAATGATTAGAACTTTGAAGGCGAGCAACAGCAAAGAAGACATAGCGAAATTTGATGAGATTAGAAAAATGATCCGAGAGTTTGAAAATGAGGGATCCTTTGGAGCTCATAATTTGCAATTTATTGATGAATTAAGTCAAAAAATTGAAAGGTTCATTGGAAAATTTGAATTTGTGGAAAGACGAAGTTTGAAATAAACAACCATGACTACAGCAAGGAAAAATAAGATATTCTTAAAGTTTGGCGTAGGAATCCTCATAGCTTTGTTTGTTTTGGCTTTTTCTGCCGAATTTACATCTCGTCCATCGTTTTGCCCAACTTGTCATTATATGGAGCCATTTTATGAAAGCTGGAAAACATCTACGCATAAAGATGTGACATGTGTGAAGTGCCATTTCCCGCCAGGATTTGCTGGCACAGTGAGAGGCAAAGTTGAAGGGCTTGTTCAACTTGTAAATTATTTCGCTCGTTCATATACAAAAAGGAAACCTTGGGCAGAAATTTCGGATGAATCATGTCTGCAAAGTGGATGTCATGACACACGATTATTGAAAGGAAAAGTGGTTTATAAGGGCGTCGTTTTTGATCATGTTCCTCATCTTGAGGAGATGAGGCGAGGAAAGAAGTTAAGATGCACAAGCTGTCATTCGCAGATTGTTCAAGGTGAGCACATAACAGTTACTGAAACAACCTGCTTTCTTTGTCATTTTAAGAGAGATGGAGATATTGAGCTAGTGCTTTATAAAAAGTTATCAAATTGTCAAACTTGTCATCACTGGGAGCTGATCTCAAAAAATGAAATGGCTAAATATAGATTTGATCATTCTGAAGTTGTCAAGAGAAAAATTGAATGTGTCCATTGCCATACTAACACAATAGTTGGAGATGGATTCGTTCCAAGGGAAAATTGTTATGCTTGTCATTTTGACCATGCACGTTTAAGCCAATATGAAAATACAACGCTTCTTCACAGAGTTCATATTACGGAACACAAAATTGAATGTATTCAATGTCATCTGACAATTCAGCATAAAGTCAATAAAACAATCTCCGATGAGAAATTGGATTGCGGTTCATGTCATATAAATGAACACACAACTCAAACGCTTCTTTTTGCTGGAAAAGATATCAATGGCCTAAATGGAGAACCAGATCCTATGTTTGAAGCTGGATTAAGTTGTGCAAGTTGTCATACTTTTCATAATGATGTGACAGATAAAGGGAAAACAAGGAGTTCTCATTTGAAATCTTGTGAAACATGTCACGAGAAAGGTTATACAAAGCTTTTTGCGTTATGGAAGGAATCTATCGCTGAAAAAATATATAAGTTGAAACAGCAAATTCATATCGTTGATTCGCTTGTGAAAAATGTATCAAGAGCAAGAGAATATGTTGAGAAAGCAAGAAACGCAGTTTTTATAGTTGAATCAGGCAAGGCGGTTCACAATATAAAATATTCAGATCAAATAATTATCAGCGGGTATAGATATCTCGTTGAGGCTTTGAAAATCGCGAAGATAAATTATGATGTCTCGGATTTCTTTGTTTCCTCAAAAGTTCCCAAAGAATGTGCAAATTGCCATGCAGGGATTGAGAGTATAACTAATCCTATTTATAGCACTTTATTTTCGCATTCAACTCATGTCCAGAAAAGAGACATCAAATGTGGTGTTTGTCATTCAAATGTGAGAAAGCATGGCGAGTTAATTTTGACAAAAGATAAATGTAATTCTTGCCATCACCAAAATTTAACAGCTGAAGGTTGTAAAACATGTCACCAAGTAGAAAACGAAATTTATATTGGAGCTTTTATGGGGAAGAATATACCTGATGTAATGCATCAAGCTGGCGTTGAATGTGCTGATTGTCATGTTTTGAATAACAAAGTTCTAAAACCTGATGAGAAAGCGTGTCTTAACTGTCATGAATCTGGTTATGATGATATGGCTGTTGATTGGAAAAACGATGTGAAAAAATTTGTTGAAGAGATTAAAGCCTTGAGCTTAAGGTATTTTGAAAAAGACAAGGATGAAATTTTAAAAATAGTCAATCAACTTGAGCGACACGGAGCCGGTGGATTGCACAACTATAGCTTGACTATTGAAGTGCTTAATGATTTGAAAAGAAAGATGAGTGTATCCATAGGAAAAAGGTAGAGTTGATATTTTGATTTGCCTTTGTTAAAATAAATACACAACAAAAATTAACATATGGAGGAGAAATGAAAAAATACTTAATCAGTCTGCTTATACTTCCATTCGTTTTTAACTATCTATTTTCTCAAGGGGCTCCAAAATTCAAATATGTTGGCGTTTCTGTTTGTGCTCCTTGCCACAGGGGTGAGAAGAAAGGTAAGATGTTTGAAATCTGGCAAGCAAGTAAACATGCCAAAGCTTATGAAACTTTAAAGACTGAACAATCAAAAAAGATCGCGCAACAAAAGGGGATTAAAGTTCCTCCACATGAAGCACCTGAGTGCTTGAAGTGTCATGTCACTGGTTATGGTGCACCGAAAGAGGCATTTTTGGAGAGGTTTAAAATTGAAGATGGTGTTCAATGTGAAGCTTGTCATGGACCTGGTTCAGAGTATAAAGCTTTGAAAATAATGCAAAGCAGAGAAGAATCAATAAAGAATGGACTTATTTTGGTGCTGGTTGCTGATGGAAGCGCTGAAAAGCAATGTAGAACATGTCACAATGAGGAAAGCCCAACATTCAAAGGATTTAATTTCAAAGAAGCATGGGCTCAAATAGCACATCCATTGCCAAAGCAATAAAAGTTCAATTTGTAAATAATTTACAAGGCATACCCTCATAAGGGTATGCTTGTTTTGATGATTAATTCAAAAACAGTAAAAAAAATTAAAGATTATGATAAGATCAAGACGCAAATTTTTAGAGGGTATCGTTAAACTTGGGATCATTGGTGCTTTCTATTCGTTCTTTAAAATCTTCGTCCCTGGAACATTGAAATCCCAGGAGAAACCCATAAAAATTGGAAAAGTGGATGAATTTAAACCAGATACTGGAAAAATAATTAGAATTGATAAGAAACCTGTGCTTCTCCTTCGTCTTGAAAATGGTGAGTTCAGGGCGTTTTCGGGCTTTTGCACGCATAAGAACTGTATAGTCCAATATCGTAGCGATATGAAAGCGATATGGTGTGCTTGTCATAAAGGTAAATTTGATCTTGAAGGTAAAAACATAGAAGGACCGCCACCAAGACCACTTGACAGGTTTAGAGTTATCATAGAAAAAGGCGAGGTTTATATAGCAATGTAAATTAAATTTCATCGTAGTTCTTTGCTTTAAAATTAAAAATCAATCAAAGATGAAAATACTAATTTTTCTTCTCATACCAGCGATCTTATTCTCGCAAAATCTGAATCTTCGCCTTACGACAACCGCTTACATGTGGCAAAGATATGAAACGCCAGAAGCTAAAACGAATCATCTCAGAGCATTCCAACTTGCACAGTTAACACTAAGCAAAGGCAACATTTCACTGCATTCTTTTGTGAATCTTTCCAATGATTTTAGAGAAAGGCAAACCGATGATCCTGCGTTGAGATTTTATAATTTTTATCTAAACTGGCGAAATATATTCAACCGATTCAACCTTAAACTTGGTAGATTTGCTGTTTATTCAGGGGTTGGAGTTGGAACAATTGATGGAGCTTATGTCAATGCAAAGATAACGAAATTTTTGAGCGCAAATGTTTACGGTGGGTTCCTGATGCCACAGAACCAGAAATTTTCACTTAACGATGATCCCCGAAATAATCATATGTTCGGAGGGCAACTAAAACTTTCCTTAGGTTCATTAAACGCATCTTTAAGTTACTTTAACCAGCATCGTAAACCTAAAACTTATGAAGCATTGCGCGCGGATAGCCTTGGTGATGTCTTCGTTCAGGAAATAAACTTGACCTCCTCACAATATCAGATAGTCAGCGGTGATCTAAATTATGAATTCTCAATTTTTGAGGTTTATTCACGAATTGATTACGACATTAATAATGTTAAAATTTCAAGGGGCGAAGTTTCAGCGGGCGTTAATTTGTTTAATAAATTAAAATTAAGCGCTAGCTATGATTACCGCGATCCGAGGATCCCAGTGAATTCAATTTTTGCTGTTTTTAATTATGGGGTAACAAAAGAGATTGAAGTGGGAATACACTATAGAATCTCACATCTTCTCAGAATTTACACTGGTTTCTCAAATGTTAATTATGTTGATGACAAATCTCAAAGAATTATTGCTGGATTTGATGCGGGATATGCTTCCATTAATTTTGCGAAACGGCTCGGCTATGCTGGTGAACTTGATGGTGTTTCTGCACAAGTTTATTATCCGATGTTTAATAACAAATTTATACCGAATGCAACTTTAAGTTACGCTTCTTACAAACTCTGGGAAGGTGGCGAGAAGAACAAGAATCTTGTTGTGGGACTTGGTGCAAATGTTAAGTTAAATAACGCAATTTCTTTTGACATTCAATCGCACTATATCCAGAACCGAATTTACAAATCTGATTTCAGAATTTTCTTCAAGTTCAATTACTGGTTGTTTACAAACATCGGTCTTATCAAATGAAAATTAACTTGGTTTAAGAAATGAAAATTTGGAAGCTTTTAACTTTTTATGTCTTATCAATTTTGCTGATCCCGCTTTCTTTCGTTTTTGTCGCTTTTTCGGATTCAAAGACATCCGAGCGGGAGGAATTTTATGGAGACAATGTGAAACAATGGATGAATGTTAAGTTTTCTCATAAATTTCACGCAGAAAATGTAGGTTCCGAATGTACTGATTGCCATGCTGACGCTTTAACAAGTGAGAAGGCATCCGATTTTCTCCTTCCTAAACAGGAAACTTGTTTCAATTGTCATGATCAGGAATCAACGCCTTGTGAATATTGTCACACTGATACTAAGAACATGGTCCCATATGAAGCGCCTGTGAGAAAAATTATATTCTCTCATAAGTTTCACATTGAAAATCAAAAGTTAAATTGTCTTGATTGTCACGCTGGGGCTGATAAAGTTGACTACGCAACACCTGAGCATCTACCAAGTATGGAAAACTGCTTCACTTGTCATAATAATCGCACAGCAACGAACGAATGCGAATCATGTCATATAGAAACGGTTACGCTCTTGCCAGCAAGCCATAAGGTTGTTGATTTTGCATCTGAGCATAAGAAATTTGTTCGTGCGGGTGGAGCTGAAAACAATTGTATTACTTGCCATACTGATGATTTCTGTCAACAGTGTCATGATGGTGTTAATCTTGTAAGAGTTCAACTCACGGGTGGAGATTCCAATATACCATTTACACCGCAAAGTTCAGGTAAACAATCGCTGGTTTTACAAAGAGTGCATGATTTGAATTATCGTTATACGCATGGAATTGATGCGAAAACTAAAGAAAAAGATTGTTATGTTTGTCATGATCGTCAAACATTTTGCGGTGGTTGCCATGCTCCAAATGGTAATATAGCTTTAAGTCAAGTTAAGCCTGAATGGCACAGCGGTAATGATTTTACAACAATTGGGGTTGGCACAGGTGGAGGAAGACACGCAAAGCTTGCAAAGCGAGATATTGAGATGTGTATGAGTTGCCATGATACAGAGGGTGCTGATCCAACTTGCATAATGTGTCATGTTGATAGAAATCCTGGGCTTGGTAACGACCCCAAAACCCATCCGAAAAATTATATGAGAGATGTGAATGGTGACTGGCATACCAACGATGGCTCGGTGTGTTATAGCTGTCATATTAATACAAGGAAATCTGGATTTGGTTTCTGTGGTTATTGTCACGGAGCAAAATAAAAATAAAATTTAGCGAAAAATGAAAGCAAGAGTTTTAATTCTGTTCGCGCTCATCTCAATAATCTTTTTATCGTGTAGCCAGCTAAAAGAGGATGTACTAACACCACCAGTTTCAGCAAAATTAACATACAAGGACGACATAAAAAAAATACTTGATGAAAGTTGTGTAAGATGTCATAATGTGAATTCTCAAGATTTTGATCTTTCAACATATTTTGGAATAGTTCAGAGCGGAATTGCTATTCCTGGAGATCCAACAAGTAAAATAATCCTTGTTACTCAGCCGGGCGGAAGCAAAAGACAATTTCTTGGGGACGATGCACCTGCAAAAGCGGAAAAAATTAGAAAATGGGTTGTTGAAGATAGCATCGCATATGGAACCATAAAAATACATCCGTCTGACTGGGTTCAAGTCACAAGCCCAAATTCACATGGAAAATTTTTAAGAAGCATTCGTTGGGACTTTGATAATTGTAAGCAATGCCATGGAAGCAATTACACAGGTGGGGTAAGTAAGTCATCTTGCTATACCTGTCATAACACTCCCGCTGGACCTGAGGCTTGCAATACATGCCATGGAAATCTTCAAAATTCTGCACCACCAAGGGATTTAAATAATAATTTCTCTGCTTCTGCGCGCGGTGTCGGCGCACATCAGGTTCATTTAAAAGGTGGGCAAATTTCTTCTGGATATGATTGTGTTGAGTGTCATATACAAGTAACCTCTCTAAGAACCCCAGGGCATCTTGATAATACACCTTATGCTGAAATAGTTTTCAATGATAGCGCTCTTGCAAAGAATAGAACACCAATTGGAATTGGTGAATACCTTGTTCCAAATCCAGTTTATTCTTTTGATAATTTAACTTGCTCAAATACATATTGTCACGGTTATTTTAGAAATGGAAATTTGAACAACGCTCCAAAATGGAATGTCGTTGATGGTACTCAAGCAAGATGTGGAACTTGTCATGGATTACCACCGGGTGGGACGCATCCAAGGGTTTCAGCAACATCGTGTGCTACCGCTTGTCATAATGATGTGGTGGAACTTCAAGCTGGTCAACTTCGCATAAAAGATAAGACAAAGCATGTAAACGGGAAGTTAAGCTTATATGGATATGAGTTGGAATTTACTGAAAAAGAAATAAGAAAAATTTCCGCTTTGAATTTGAAATAGGCAAGCGATGGAGTAATTTTTGCCCTCCGATTTGTTTTTATTATAAAAAAACGATATGCAAAGGCGGAGGGTATATAAGTACTATGACCTTGTGATGGCTTCTTTTGTCACCGTTTTATTATGTGCAAATATAATTGGGGCAGAGAAAGTAGTTAACATATATGGCTTTTCTTTTGGCGCTGGTGTGTTGTTCTTTCCGATAAGCTATATTTTTAACGATATTTTAACCGAGGTTTATGGATACTCACGCTCCAGAAAGGTTATATGGGCAGGATTTGGTGCTTTGATTTTCGCTTCAATTATGAGCTGGTTTGTTCGTAAACTTCCACCTGATCCAAGCTGGCCTTATCAGGAGGCATATGATATTGTGTTCGGGCAAACACCGAGAATCGCAATCGCATCAATAGTAGCATTTTGGGCTGGGGAATTTACAAATTCATTCGTGCTTGCCAAAATGAAACTCTTAACAAGGGGAAGGTTTCTATGGACGAGGACAATCGGTTCAACAATTGCTGGAGAAGCAGTTGATTCGCTTATTTTCTATCCAGTTGCGTTTTATGGGTTTTGGACAAATGAACTTCTAATTAAAGTCATGATAACAAACTACGCAATTAAAGTCGGATGGGAAGCTTTAATTACCCCAATCACTTATAAAATTGTCAATTTCTTGAAAAAAGCAGAAAATGAAGATTATTACGACTGGAACACAGATTTCAATCCGTTTAAGGTGGAAGTTTAAACTTCTATGGTCTGCTTGAAAAGTTATCCATTCAAAGTTGATAACAACGGCTATTTATCTGGGATAATTTAGAAACAAAGATATGAACGACAATGAGAAAGTTAAATATCGTCTTGGCATTTTTTATATTCTTGAAAATTCTATCGGCTCAAACACACACTGAAATAGATAGCTCCATTGCCCCTGCGGATACAGTTGGATTTTTATTAGATGATGATATAACGCAACCTGTGGAAGTTGATACAAATGCTAAAATAACGCTTGGAAAAATTTTGCTTGGAGCAAGCGCAACAATAGGGATTCCTTTAACAACGGGATTTGTCCTGTTAAGTTTGTTTCCTCCTTCATTTGTAATCGTTGAGAAGAATGGAAATTATCATAATGGAGTTGCTTTTGAGATTGCGCTTGGATACGGTGATTCAACAAGGTTCAGATTCTCAAAAAGAAGATTGATCTTTCATTATTCATATCTTGGCAAGTTAAAAAATAGGGTTATGATTTCATTAAATCAAGATGTTCTGCTCAAAAGATTTGGGCGTGCTGGAATTTTTGGTGCCGGATTTTCAATTGGGATTTTTGGATGGACAAACTTTATCGGCACAAATGCAACTGGGATTGAAGTTTCAGCTTGGGTTGGTAACGCGATGAATGTTAGGTATATCTTTTTATTTCCACAACATCATCTTTTTATCAAATATAGGAGAGGACTTGATTTAAAATCGGGAAACAAGATAAATGAAGTTAACATCGGCTTTTCAAGTTCAATTACGCTGAGGAGATAATGTTTTACTCGTATCTTAACGATTCAACAGGATCAACGCTCGCAGCTTTCCATGCTGGATAAACGCCGAAAACTATTCCAACAATTGAACAAATAACAAACCCAAGCACGACCCAATCATATGGTATTATCGGTGTAGTTTTCAAGATAAGAGCAAGGATATTGCCACCTATAACACCGAGTATTATACCAATTACTCCACCGAATTGACTTAAAGCTATGGCTTCAAGCAAAAATTGTGTAAGTATGTTTCTTTTCGTTGCACCAACTGCTTTCCTTATGCCTATTTCACGAGTTCTTTCGGTAACGGAAACAAGCATTATGTTCATTATTCCAACGCCAGCTGCGATAAGAGCTATCATGCTTACAACAAGAGCTCCAACTCTAATGGCGAAAGTTAAATCGTTAAATTGTTTTATTAATGTTTCATTTGAAAGAATTTCAAAATCGTTTTCAGCACCGGGTGGAACTTTCCGAATGGATCTTAAAAGCGCCGTCACTTGTTCAACTGTTTCATCATATAACTCTTGGCTTCTTGCTTTGACAAGTATATTTAAACTTCGCTCTTTCCCATAAAGATTTAAAAAAGTTGTTAGTGGAATTACAACAAAGTTATCAGCTTGACCTCCAAATAATCCGCCCATTTCTTTAATTACACCTATCACAGTAAATTCATAACCATCAATTTTAACTTTTTTTCCAATTGGATCAGTGTTTGGAAAAAGTTTTTTTGCGACATTTGCACCAAGGACGGTAACGAATCTTGAAAACTCCAAATCATCTTCAAACAAAGGTCTTCCTTCCTGAATCGTCCAATTATTTGTTATAAAACCTTCGGGCATCTGACCTTGGACATAGATGTTTGGATTTGTTCTGACATCGCCGTATTGAACTATTTTGGGACCAGTCCAGCTTTCAATTGCAACAGCTTCTGGGAGAGTTGCGTTTCTGGCAACATAAAGTGCTTGTTCGTAGGTTATATCTTTTCTATTTCTATACTTTATCCAATTTGAACGACCTATGGCAACCGCTGGAAATTTTTGAATTTGAAAAGTATTTGCACCAAGGAAACTTAATGAGCTTTCAACGCTTTTTTGTAAAACTCTTATACCCGTCATAACAACGATTATTGAGAAGACACCGACAATTATACCAAGCAAAGTTAAAAATGATCTCAATTTATTTGCTCTTATAGAGTCCCAAACCATATTTAAACTTTCAAGCATCTCAAACCAAAAAACTTTCCAAGCGCTTTTAGCCATTTTTCAATTTGTCTTTTGTTTATTCATATCTTAAAGATTCAACTGGATCAACCTTTGAAGCCCTGTATGCAGGTATAAATCCCGAAATAATTCCAACCATTATTGAAATAAAAATTGACAGCAAAGCAACCCACAAAGGTAATGTGGTCGGTAATATTTGATCAACAACGAAGCCAAGTATGACGGCGAAAATTAAGCCAATGATTCCACCGATTGAGCTTATCAAAGTTGCTTCAATTAAAAATTGCATCAAGATAGATTTTTGAGTTGCGCCAACTGCTTTTCTAATTCCAATCTCTTTTGTCCTTTCCTTAACAGAAACAAACATTATATTCATTATCCCGATGCCGCCTACAATAAGTGAAAGCACAGTTATACCAATTCCAACAGTTCCGATTACCCCAATCGTTTGATTATATGCGTTTAATAGAAGCTCTTGCCTGTTGATTGAAAAATCATCTTCCTGCCATGGCTTAAGTTTTCTTACAGCTCGCATTATTCCTCTTAATTCTTCAATTGCTTCTTCAATTTCATCCATACTTCTTACTTTCACTGTAATCGTTGCGCCTCTTCGCCAAGGAAACATCTTTATAAATTGACCAATGGGGATATAAACTCTATCATCAAGTGATTCAAGTCCTAAAAATTTACCTTGTTTTTCAAGAACTCCAACAACTCTGAAGGTTTTTCCAGCAATCTTCATTTCTCTTCCAATGGGATTGATATTACCAAACAATTTTTCGGCAATTTCAGCACCTATCACGCAAACAGGTCTTTCTGCTTTCACTTCAACCTCGCTCATAAATCTTCCATTTTCAACCGAGATGCCAGCGGTATAGATATACTCGTCCGTAGTTCCGATTATATATATGTTTTCCATTGAGTTGCTTCCATACCTAATAGTTGCATTTGCAAAGACAGTCGGAGCTACCGCAACTGCATAGGTTGAACGGTCTTTGATATCTTTTGCATAGCTTATTTGAATTTCGCGACGGTTTCTATATTTCCACCAATCTTCACCAGCAAACCAAGCCCATTTTTGAATATATAAAACATCTGCGCCTATGGAAGATATGCTTGAGCGAAATGCTTTCTCAAGCCCCTCAATTGTCATATTCATCAGCGTGACCGAAACAATTCCAATTACAACTCCAAGTGTCGTAAGCGCAGAGCGAAGTTTATGTGCTAAAATTGATTGAATTGCTATTTTAAAGCTTTCTTGTAGTTGAAGTATGAACTTCATTGTCGTTCAAATTTTAGTTAAAATCTCATCTTTTTTGAGCAATGATTCTGTCGGTAACTTTTTCATCGCTTTCAATCATTCCATCTCTGATTCTAATAATTCTGTGTGCGTGTCTTGCGACATCAGCTTCGTGTGTAACGATAATTATTGTGTTTCCTTTTGAATGAAGTTCATCAAATAATGCAAGAATTTCGGCACCTGTTTTTGTGTCAAGATTTCCAGTTGGCTCATCTGCGAGAATTATTGAAGGTTTGTTCACAAGCGCGCGAGCGATCGCAACTCTTTGCCTTTGACCACCAGATAATTCGTTTGGTTTATGATGTAGTCTATCACCAAGCCCAACTTGTTCAAGCGCCTCGCGCGCAAGTTTTTTTCTTAAATCTCCTGGGACACCAGCATAAATCAATGGTAATTCAACATTGTGCAGTGCGTCGGCTCTCGGTAAAAGATTGAATGTTTGGAAAACAAATCCGATCTCTTTATTCCTTATCCTTGCAAGCTCATTGTCATCAAGCTCGCTCACATTTACACCGTTCAAAAAATATCTTCCAGATGTTGGAGTATCAAGACAACCAATGATGTTCATAAGCGTTGATTTCCCAGAGCCAGACGGTCCCATTATTGCGACATATTCTCCTTTTTCTATTTCAAGATTTATCCCTCTTAAGGCATGGACTTTTTCTGCTCCCAGATCGTAAATTTTTACGACATTTTCAAGTTTGATTAATGGCATTTTCATCTCCGTTTATGATTTTGTTTTTGTCCTTTCCTTTTGAACTCTTACTTTAACTCCGTCTTCAAGCTCGCGATTTATAGCTCTAAAGCTTCCGACGACGATTTCCTCACCACCCTTTAATCCTTCAATGATTTCAACATACATTTCTCCGCTTATCCCTCTTTTGACTGGAACCATTTTTGCGGTGCCATTTTGAACGATAAACACAACTTCAACCATATCCTCCTTGTCAATTTTTTTCTCACCCGATTCAGGTGAAGGATTATTAGATGGATTATTTTTCTTCAATGATCTCACCGTGACTGCTTGAATTGGAACGGCAATGACATCATATTTTTTCTCCGTTTCAATATCTGCTGTGACCGACATCCCTGGACGAAGTTGGATATCTTTATCAAGTATTCTAATTTTAACTTCAAAGTTTACCACCTCTTCTTGTGTTCCCAAACCTCTTGTTTTCGCTGCGTTTGATATCTCATAAACAACCCCTTTAAGCTTCCTTTCGGGAAAAGCATCAACAGAAAGTATCGCCGTATCGCCAATTGAAACATGGACGACATCAACTTCGCTTATATCAACTCTCGCCTCCATTTTTGAAAGGTCAGCGACAACCATTATCACAGTTCCGGCCATTTGACTTGTGCCGACAACTCTTTCTCCAACTTCAGCGTTGATTTGAGTTATAATTCCATCAATTGGGGAATAAATCACAGTTTTTGCGAGGTCCTCTTCAGCTTGTCTTAAAGATGCCCTTGCTTGTTCAACTGTGGATAAAGCTGAAGTATATTGTGCTTTTGAGATATTATAACTTGTGCGTATGTTTTCGTATTCGGCATCTGAAATTAATTTTTTGCTATAGAGTTCTTCTGCTCTTTTGAATTCTGATTCCGTTTTTGAAAGATTTGCTTTTGCGATTTCAAGTTGCGCAAGTGCCGACTTTAAATTTGCTTCCATTGCTTCCTTGCGCGCGATGTAAAAGTCAGATTTAATTTTGACAAGCAATTGTCCTTTTCTTACATTTTGACCGACCTTGACGGGCATTTCAACGATTTCACCACTTACTTCTGCGCTTATTTTAACTTCAACCTCTGGATGTATCTTTCCTGTTCCAGTAACGATTTGCGTTATATTTCTTCTCTCAACTTTTTCGGTTTGAACAGCTACGACCTTTTCTCTGCCACCACTTAAAATAGCAACGATTACAGAAGCTGCAATTAGGAGCACAATTACGGCGAGAACGATAATTTTTCTTTTCTTTTGTTTATCGTTTTTGGCCATCTTTTAAAATAGGTTTTTTATTTTAAAATTACGCAAAACAGATATAATTTGTTGCAAATTTATTCAATGTCAAGTTCTCCAAGTGCGTATTGAAGCTGGACTTTCGCTATGATGTAGCTGTAGATTGCATTAACTCTTGCGCTGACAGCAGATGTGTAATTTGCCGTTGCTACCAAAAGATCAAGTAATGTTCCAGCTCCAATGTTATATTTCTCCTCCGCGGTCTTCAAATCAAGCTCTGCGGATCTAACTTGTCGCTCTGCTACTTCAATTTGCTTCATAGCTGATTCAAGATCAAGTGATGCTTTTTTTACATCTGCTGTGATTTGCCTTTTTGCTTGCTCTACTTGAACTTCAGCGTTTTTGACATTTATCTTTGCTTGTTGCACTTGCGTCTGAAGTTGCAACCTATCAAATATAGGAAAACTTATACTTATTCCCCAACCCATTGAACGATTCTTCATTAGCGTTGATAATTCATTACTGCTTAAGTTATAACTCGCCGAAGCGGAAATAGTTGGCATATATCCAGACATGGCAACCGTGACACCTGACTTTGCAGAATTTAAACTTGCAATTGCGCTTTTATAATCTGGTCTTGTATCAATTGCCTTTGAAATCATAAAATCAAGACTTTTAACTTGTTCTCTAATTGCGCTAAATTCGGTCGTGTCAATTTCCATTGATATTGAAGGATCATCAAATTCATACTCATCAGATGGAATTAATCCTAAATAAACAAGAAGATCCGCTTTGGCTTTGTCATAATCAGCTTGTGCTCTTATCAGAGCAAGTTCGTCGTTTCCAACTTGGACTTCTTGTCTATAAACATCAGCAAGCGAGACAGAACCGACGCGATTTGCCTCAAGTATTCGTTCAAGCTGTCTTTGGCTTCGTTTAAGATTATCTTGAGCAACTTTAAGAAGTTGCTTATTTCGCAAAACATTTAAATAAAGTTGATAAGTTTGGAATATAACAGATTGTCTTGCTCTTTTGTAATTATAATCAGCTGAAAGGTAATTTGATTTTGCTCTGTTTAGCGAGGCAAAGTTAGCAAAGCCGTTGAAAAGCAATATGCTTGTGCTTGCAGTTGTTGAAAAAGAGTTCAAAGTTTGTGAAGTTCTAAATGGGACAGTCCCAAGCCCCGGGATAAATGTTAAGTCAGATTCTCTTCTGGTTCTGTTCCAGTTTCCAGATAGGTTCAAGTTTGGCAGGAAAACCCCATATGCTTGCGTGACGCTTGCAGATTGAGATTGAGCTGTGTATTCTGCTTGTTTTATGGTTGTGTTGTTGTCAAGTGCAATTTTAATGCATTCGGAAAGGGTCAATACTTTCTTCGTCTGTCCAAAGGCAATACCAGAGATGATAACCAGCGTTAAAATTATATTTTTCATTTTTTCTTTCTGAAATTTTGTTTTGAAAATAGTAATTAAAAATTATCAACCCATCCCTTCGCCCTTTGAAGGGGGCAAAAGGGATGGGCTATCAATTTCATGGTCACCCACACCCATAAATTTGGTGGGGGCTAAAAATTAATTCACTCTGTTAGACGAAATTTATAAAATGCAGTTTCACTTTAAACTACAATCATTTTCTTCTATACCCACCTCCGCCTCCACCAACAGATACTCTAAAATAAAAACCATTTATTCCTTGCCTAACGCTTTCTTGGAGTTCTACCTCACCTCCTGTTTTCCAACTTCCGACAGCAGGTGAAAAGACATATCCTGTTCTTATGCCCACGATAAAATAACCAAATCTTCCAAATTTCAAATTCAATCCACCAGAAATGTCAATCATAAACATAGAATTGCTTGCGTCAAAGCTTTTTGGGTTTGCGATCGCTTCATTAAAAGATCGCTCTCTTTTATCAATAAGTTTTAAATTTAACCCGCCACCTCCAATTCCAATCATTGGATAAACTTGCAAATTTTTTCTTTCATAAACGATATACCCGACATTAAAAAATCCGCCTCCGCCCGAGAGAAACGAACGATAATTTCTCTTATCTTGTTTTTGTGCCATTAAAGCGAAACCTTCACCACCGATTAGGATTTTGTTGAAAGCAAATCCTCCTGCACCTCCTACAGTTAAGAAATTACTTTTAAACTGCGCGTAATCGTTAGTTTTAAGTGCTTGGTTTATTTCATCAAGATTTAAAAAGTTAACACCAACTGTGAAATATCCATATCCATCGAAGAAGCGAGCTTGTGAGTTTGCTATTGAGAGAACGAAAATAAAAGTTGCAACTACTGATGATATTCTGCTCATTTTTACCTCCTTTTTGTTTTTAAAATTATTTGGCTTCAAAAATCTTTTTCAACGCCCTGATGTAGTTTTCAAAGGCTTTTCTGCCTTTTGTTGTAAGTGATATATATGTCTTTGGTCTTTTGCCATCAAATGTTTTTCTAATCTTCACATATCTAACTTCCTCGAGCTTTGCGAGATGGGACGATAGGTTCCCATCAGAAAGATTAAGTAAATCTCTCAAATTTATAAATTCAATTTCTTCGTTTTCATTCAGAGCGTAAAGAGAAACCATTATTTTCGTTCTCGTTGGTTGATGGATTATTTCATCAAGTTCTGCTTTCATTTTTCACGGACCATTTCTTATTGATGTAAATTCCTCCGCCAACAAATGAAAATAAGCTTAACAAAGCCATTGCGATGTTGAAAAATTCTTTTAAAAATAGAACACAAAACAATGATGCGATTGAAGTTCCAATCCCGATTATCGCCAATTCTTTCCCGAGAAAAATTCCCATCAGAACATATCCTAACATCGCGAAGTTAAGTAAGAAAAGTGAAACTTGAATGCCTTGTAGTGAAATTCCGGTGATCTTGAAGATGCCCAATAGGATAAGTGCATAAATGAGAAGTGAAGACCAAGATAACACGATGTATGCCCCTTCAGGAAAATATCCACTTGTCCCTTGTTTAATTCGTTTAATTGTTATAATCACAGTTCCAGTTATTCCAATTACTATAAGAGTAAGCCAAATTAGAACGACATTTTCATACATAGACATATTGTTAAAAATTTCGGTAGCAGTATATCCAAGAAACATCACAAGACCCCACAAAATTGAATAATCCCCCGTTCTTTGTTTTGCCAAGGCTATTTTCACTTTTCTGAAGCTTTCAGCGATCTCCGTTAAGGATTCCTGAACTGAGAAATCAGCTTTTCTTTCCATTTTTTCTTCTGTTTTTGTTTTGTTTCGCAAATTACTTTGTATTACAAAGTAAATATAACAAATTCAGGATTAAAATTCAAGCGACATCGTATTGCACTTTGGTGCAATCTATGCTTGAGTGAAAACCCTCTGGAAATCGGTTATGTTGTTTGACAAATAGAAGAAATTTAAATAAATTTAGTCGTAGGTAAGAACGCAACAAAAACAATTTTGGAGGGTAGGGTGATGAGAAAGGTTTTTGTTGTAATTTTAATCTTTGTAATAACAGCGGGGTTAATAGCACAGGATTTAAAATATGAAAGAAAATCAATTTCATATGCGAATGTCGTGATCGTATCGGATCCCTCTATAAAAGTTGAGTCAAAAGAACAAGAATATATTATCAAGAAGTTTCGCGAATATATTGAGATGCCGAGATTTGATTATAATCCAATTCCTGTTGAACTTCTTGAGGATTTCAGAACAGAGATTGAAGCGCGGGGCTCGGCAGTTTCGCTTGATGAAGTCGTTGAGATTCTAAAACAAAAGTTTGTGCCGAAAATCATTGAGATTCTTGACATTGAAAAGGAAATCAGAGCACAAAATTTATTAACAGAAGAGCAAAGGAATAGATTTATCACCACAAAAGCGAAAGCTTTGGGGATAACTGCTGAACAAGCGATGAAAATTATGAACTCTGCTTTTATATATGTCCCAGTGATTAGCAAATATAATGTAATTGTTGACAATGTGAATGGAATTCACACAACTGAGTTAAACGCTGGGGCTATCTGGTATAGAGTTGTCTATAAAGAAAACGGAGAAGGTGATTTAACTCTCGTTGTCAAAAAGGAAACAAGAGGTATTGGCGTAGCTAGGATAGGTAAAGAGTTTAAACATGAAAATGAAAGAGTTGATCATAAACATTATGCATTTAGAACTGCTGTTGTATCTCTTGCCAGAGATCTTCAAGTTGCAACGAGGGATATCCCAGAATTTCGGCTTGGAGCACAAGTTATAGAAGTTTATCCAAATGCTGTAAGTTTTCCAATGGGCAAAAGAGAAGGGCTTAAAATTGATGATGGCTTTGACCTTGTTGAATTACAGGAGAATCCGAACGGTAGCATTGTTCAGAAAAAAGTTGGTTTTGTCAGAGTTGTTAAGGTTGCGGATAATGTTTCAAATCCAAGGGTCTTTTCAAGAGCTCAAATCATAATTGGCAGTGGAATTGAATCTGGTGTTTATGTTTCAGAAAGACCAAGGTTGCCAGTGGATATTTATGTAAAAGTGGGTAACAATCCATTTACACTTACTTGGATAGATTTTTTCGCTGGGAAAGAATTTACGGGCGAGATGAACGGTTATTCAATCCACGGCGAGTTAGTTTATAATATCGGTAGAAATGTGAATATATCGCAACTTTGGGTCGGAGCTGGGATCTTTATCGGAGGTGGAGACGCAGAAAATCTCAAGGGAATAAAAGATATTTTTATGAACTTAGGATATGATAAGCCAAATGTGAGCATTTGGGGATTAAATGGAATTTTAATTAAAAAATTTTATCTCTTTAGAAGGTTTTCTGTTTTAGGTAGGGCGGAGCTAATTTTTGAGAATATAACTTTTTCAAAAGATGATGTGGAACTTAAACATTCTGGATTTGGATTAGGGATTGGATTTGGGGTTGAGTATGTGACAACCCCAGATTTGAATCTTGGTTTAAACTTGGGGTATAGGATTTTCTCTGAAAGCGAAGAATGGAGCTCGGGATTAACGACGAGTCTGATTTCAGGTTTAGCAGGAAATCATTCTGGAACTGTGTTTTCACTTTACTTGAATTATTCGCTTCCTAAACTCGGCTTTGATCCAATTGCAGCTATAAAAGGCGGGCTTGGTTGGTAAGATGTGATTTTAAACACAATTTTGAAATCATCTTTAAGTTAATTTTTCCGAGGAAAAATTAAAATAGAAATCTAACAATGAAAAAGTTAATTTATGTGTTTCTGATTTTCGCTTTTGGCATTGTATCTTACGCTCAAAAAAATCTTCCTGTCTCAAGGGAGGCGACATTTATTGAAAGTTATTCTCCGTCTGAAGTAACTATAAGAGCATCGGGAATTGGGAAAGATAATAAACAGGCGGAACTTGATGGGAGAAGAGCTGCGGTTTGGTATGTTTTGCTTGGAGCAACTGACCCCATTTTACAAACGCCTGAGGAGAGAAAAGCATTTGAGGGAATTCAAGATGAGATATTTGATGCTAAAAACATCTCAAAATATATCTCCTTTGAGACAACTGAATATGAGGCACGCGTTAAACTTGCGGATGGAAGGGTAAAAATCACGAAGTATTATCGCGTGAATAAAAAACTTCTCACGGATGATCTTGTGGCAAAAAATATCATTAAACCAAAAGAGGAAATTACTGAAGCAATCGGTCTGCCATTTATAATGGTTGTTCCAGAAGCACCCAAGGGTGTTAGCCCAGTTGATCTATTGCGTTCCGATAGATTATTGAAAAAAGGAGCGGAGGTAATTGAATCTTATCTTACCGCAAGAAAATATGATGTTCAAGTTCCAGAACAAATGGAAACGCTAAGTGAACTTGCTCAAGCTCAGGCAGGTTTGAAAGGGATTGAGGAAGATTATGCATATCAACTTGCGCTCGCAATTGGAAGTGATGTTTATATAACTTATAATGTGAAAGTTGAAAGAAGATATATCGGTAGCACGGAATATAGAAAAGCTGTTGTCGCAGCAAGGGCTTATGAGACAACAACTGCGAGATTACTTGGAACTGAAACTGGTTACAGTGGCGAATACGCCGTTCCAGAGGAAGCAGTTGTTGAGGAAGCGATGAATGACGCAATTGATAAAGTGTTAAGCAGAATCATGGCATATTGGAAGGATGACTTAACAAGGGGTTTACAATTTAAGATTCTTTTCAGAATCACTGGAAATTTTGATGAAGACACGCATGATGAAATCCTTATGAGCACTGAAACAGCGCTAAGAAAATTATGCAACAGAATAAAGCAAAATGTCGTAACAGATCAAACTATGGATTACATTGTTTGGGTTGATCCAAAGAAATATAATTCTCCTCTTGCCTTATTTAGGGATATAAGAAGACAAATTGAAAGCGTTGTTCCCGTTAAGGTTAAAAGAATCAATGCAAATAGAAAGCTTTTAATCCTTGAGATAACCGAGTAAAATAAAACAGGTATTCAAACAATGAAATGGTTTTTGATAATAACTTTGTTTTCGGCTTATGCGTTTTCTCAGCCGAATTGGTATAAAACACAAACACATCCAAAGTATCCGAAAGAGTTCTATATCCTTGGGATCGGTGCAGCTGTCGGAGAGGACCTGAGAGAGACGGCAAAACAAAACGCAATCGCAGATGTCGCATCTCAAATAAGAGTTCAAGTTCAATCTGAAATTACAAGCTTGGAAAAAGAAAGAATTATAAACAAGGAATCAGATTACTATTCAGAGTTTCAGCAAAAATCAAAAACGGTAATTGATGAAATTTTAACTGGCTGTGAAGTGGTTGAGATGAATTACGACAGGAAGACGAAAACTTGGTATGCTCTTGCCGTTCTTGATAAGCAAAAGTATTTAGCATCACTTGAAGATGAAATTGATAATGCCTGGATTCAAATAAGAAAATTATATAACGATGCGAATTCATTTAAGAATGCTGGTAAAGTTTTACAGGCAATTCAAAATTTAAAAGATGCGCAGCAGAAGATTTACGATATTTATTCAAAACAAGTTCTTTACAATGCCCTCTCAAGAATTCCATACAAGCCAGATATTGAGCTAACAGCTGGAGGGATTGAATCAGAGATAAGAGACTTAATTTCAAAAATAAAGATAGAAAAGGTTTCAGGCGATAATCAAGTAGGAAAAGTAGGTGAAGAGCTGTCAGAGCCACTCGTTGTTAGAGTATTTTATCAAGGTGATGTTTCAGTTCCAATCGCTAATGCAAATGTTGTCTTTAGCTATAAAACAGGTGAAGTGATAGAGAGGACAACAACGGACGAGCAAGGGATTGCAAGTGCTAGAGTAATCGCAATGGGAAAGAGGGCAAATACTGTTGTAGCAAGTTTTTCAATCCCTGGGATCCCGAGCGAATATGCGAGGGTACTGTCGCAGGTCAAAACCGAGTTTGCTTACACAGTGGGCACTGGAATGGCACCGGGGGTTACTGTTTCACTAAAGGGTGCGAAGGAGGATAAGTTGATATTTGATGTGATGAAAAGATTAACACAAGCCATAGAGAAAAATGGTTATAGAGTTGAGGACGAAGCGAGATTTGTAATTGGTGGTGATATCAGTTCAAGGGTTGTTTCATCTGTTCAAGGTGTTGGGGGAATGCTTTATACTGTTGAGGCGGAATTAAACTTGTTTTTGAAAGATTTGGAAAGTGGTCAAATAGTTGGAAGTATGAGCGTTAAATCAAGAGCGGTTGGGAAAAGTGAAAAGGATGCTTATGAAAGAGCTTTGAGAGGCATGAAATTTTCAAATAAAGATCTCGTTGAAATGTTATCAAATGCGAAAATTGAAGATTAAAACTTAAAAACAAATTAA
Source organism: Candidatus Kryptonium sp. (assembly GCA_025060635.1). Lineage (NCBI taxonomy): Bacteria > Pseudomonadati > Candidatus Kryptoniota > Candidatus Kryptonium > Candidatus Kryptonium sp. The sequence goes on from JANXBN010000004.1 coordinate 62,303, forward strand.
AGGAGGGAAGTAATATGCGCTATATTTTATCATCACTTTTGATTTTTGCAGTGTTAATTCTAATTTCGGGCTGTGGTGGACCAAAGGAACGCGTTGCAGTTCCAGAAGCAACAGCTCCAGCTTGGGTTAATACTCCACCGACAGCGGTGGATGCGATTTATGCTGTCGGCGCAGCAAATGTTGGTGCAAATCCGGTTCTTGCAAGAAACAAAGCTGCTGATGCCGCAAGACAAGAACTTGGCAGAATAATTCAAGTAAAAGTTAAAAGCTTGCTTGATAATTTCATGCAAGAGCATCAGGAATTTGTAAACAATCAGGGAACTATAACATCTGAAGAATTTACGAGAAGCGTTAGCAGATCTGTAAGCCAGGCGACTTTGGCTGGATCTCAGATTGTAGAGTTTTATTATGACAAGGATAATAAAATTTATTATGCTCTTGCGGTTTTGAGAAAGAATGACATCGTAAATGAAATAATGCGCACGATGAACGAAGCTCAACGCCAGAAGAAAACAGCATTTGTTGAAATGAAAGCAGATGAAGCTCTTAAACTTCTTGACAAGGAACTTGAAAAGTGGGATTTGAGCAAGTGATTTTGGCTTGCTTGTGTAAGGGTCGGGTTTATGTCCCGACCCTTTTTAGTTATTTGACAAAAAACTTTTTATCCTGCCTTTAGAATTTTGCGATTTTAAAACTTGTTTTGCTTTAACTTTTGAATTTTGACAAGATTGAGATAAATTAAAGAAAAAATGTTGATGGCAGTAAAGTAATGAATGAACTTTATCGGCTTGTTTTGATAGGGCTTGGTTTTATCTTCGTTGGGCTTGGTATACTTGGGGCTTTTTTGCCAATTCTTCCGACGACCCCTTTCTTGCTTTTAGCTGCCGCATGTTTTGCCCGAAGCTCAAAAAAATTTTACAACTGGCTGTTAAACCATAAAATTTTTGGCTCTTATATAAGGAATTATCGTGAACAAAGAGGAATTACACTGCGAGGCAAGATATTATCTCTTTCAATTATGTGGCTCGTTATGGGATATACAGCGTTTTTCGCTGTTTCAAATATATTCGTCAGTATAATAATAATTTTGATCGGTCTCGGAGTCACAAAACATATACTTTCATTAAAAACGATAAAATGAAAAATCTCGCTTTTACACTTTCAATTTTTTTAACATCTACACTTTTATCACAACAACCTACTTGGCTTTCCCTTCTTCCACAATCAAAGGATTATTTATACGCTGTTGGAGCTTCCTCTCCGTATTTTTATCCTGAGACAACCAAATCCAAAGCAATTGAAGACGCAATTCTTGAGCTCGCCCGAACAATTGAGGTTGGAGTAAAAGTAAGGCAAATTAATTGGTTTGAAGATACAGGGAGTTTATTTTCTGGGCTTTCTCACTTCGCAGAAGAGTATGAAGAGGAGATTGATTCCGGGCTTGTTAACTTGATTAAAGCAAATTATGAATTTGTTTCTCAATGGCAGGATCCAAAATCAAGAATTTTATATGTTTTGCTTCGTGTTCCAGTTAAAGCAATTACATCTGATACAATGTATTCAATTCCTGAAGAGTTTATTTTTGATCCTGCGCTCGTGGGGTTGAGTGCTTCGTCCGCAAGGCAACCGAGATGGGTTAATAAAATCCCTGTTTCAGATGTTGCCATTTACGCTGTCGGTGCATCTGATAGATACTTTGATCCCGCTGAAACAAGAAAAAGAGCTATTCAAAATGCTCGCGCTGAGCTTTCAAGGATTATAAGTTTGAGAATTCAATCTTTGCTTGATAATTGGGCAACAGGTAATAAGGTTTTTGAATTAAGTTATTCAAGAAGAATTTCAAGAACTGTTTCAAGCGCGAAGTTAACAGGTTCTCAAATAGTTGGTTTCTGGGTTGATCCCAAAACAGGTGCTAATTATGCGCTTGCCCGAATGTATAGAAAAAGTTTGATTTATCAAGTAAAACAAAACACCGTTAATGCAATAAGGCAAAACCCTCCTGATAAGTTTGTAAAGCAGGATAAGCCGATAGAAGAACTTTTAAATGAGGCTTTAAATCAACTTGACAAGGAGCTTGAAAAATTAAACAAAAAATAAGGGGGAAATCAACATGAAAATTTATAAGATTTTTCTCGTTTTTATTTTAATGTCTTCTCTTCTTTTCCCGCAGGACAAAAAGATAAGCGTTGCGGTTTTGAAATTTGATGCCAAGGGGTTTGAACCAGCACAAATTGATGTCCTTGTTTCAAGGTTTAGGGTTGCTTTAAACGCAACTGGTAAATTTAATGTCCTTGAAAGGGAGAAAATAAAGGAAATTTTAATGGAACAGAACTTGCAACAAAGCGAGATCGCCGAGGGGGCAGGAGACAATGTGCAAATCGGAAAAATTCTCGGGGTTAAAGAGATTATAACTGGTGATATCGGTAAAATTGAAGAAGTTTACACAATAAATGTAAGAAGAATTAATGTTGAAACATCTGAAATCGTCCAAACCGCAAGCGCTGATTACGAGGGGAAGTTCTCGGGGCTTTTAAAAGTTATGGAGCAACTTGCAATTAAGCTTGCTGAAAATCCTTCTGAAAAACATGTAGCTTTGAAAATTGAAAATGCAAAAGCTGAAAGAGGAGAAAAACAAAATATCGTTGAGGAAAGTTTAGAAGAAGATGAAGAAGATATATTTTCTGATCTTTACAAAGAATTCAACATAGCTAAAGATCCGTTTAAGGATAGCGAACCTCCAAAAATTGAACTTTATTACCCGGCGGTCAAAAACAATGGATATTTAAGGGTTAATAACCGTGATTTTGAGTTAAGTGGAATTGTATCGGATGAAAGTGGGATAGTTGCTGTTAAGGTAAACGGCGAACCAGCTGATATCAAAGTTGCTCTCGCTGGCATGAATTTTTACAAGAAGCTCAAACTTAAGCGGGGAAGAAATACGATTGAAATTAGCGCAACCGATCTTTATCATAATGTTGGTAAATTAACATTTACAGTGGAGGTAAGGTAAAAATGAAAAATATAATTTTAATTCTTCTTTCGTTTGTTTTTTCAAGTTTCGTTTTCGCAAGCGAGAAACCAGCATGGATAACAACAAAAAAACATCCGAGGTATCCAGAACGACTTTATATTCTGGGGGTTGGTGCAGCGAAGAAGACGAAGAATAAACTTGAAGATATTCAAAAAGCAAATAACGAGGCATTTGCCGATATTGTCAAACAGATCAGGGTCACTGTCGCCTCAAAATCGGTCGTTGAGCAAATGGAAGTAATAGCAGGTAAAAAAGTTGAATCCATTGAACGCGCATCTGCTGAACTTCAAGTTACAAGTGAACTAAAAATCGGTGGGCTAAAGATCGTTGAGACATATTTTGATGACGATGACGATATTTATTATTCGCTCGCTGTCCTTGATAGAGAGACAGCTGGGAAAGAGCTCAAAGATATGCTTAATCAGTTTCACAATGGATATTCTAAAAATTTTGAACTCGCAAGAAACAATATTATTAGAGGAAACATTTATCAGGCGTTGTTAAATTTGGCTGAATCTTACAAAAACATCCCACCATACAATGATATACTCCCGCTTTATAGATTTATCACGAGACCACTTGCTGAATCCGATCTTGGAAACGAATGGAAAGTTGCGGACGCACTTTTGACGGCCGAAATTAAATCCATTGCTCAAGATTTATTTTCAAAATTGAAGATTGAAAAACTTTCGGGTGAAGAACAAGAAGTTGTTTTCAATCAAGTTTTAAAACCGCTTTTTATCAAAGTCGTTTACATTGATGATGGAAAGAGCTATCCTGTCTCTGGGATTAAATTTAAATTTGCGTTTCAAACTGGGATTGGCAAACTCTCCGATAGAGGTACAAGCGATAATTCTGGAACAGTTAAATGTGATATATTTGAGTTAAAACCGCATCGTGAAAATTATTATGTAGTGTCCGCAAAACTTGATCTTTCTGAATTTTACATCTCTGGTCGCTACGATGAATACGCTGAATGGAATGATCTTTTGCGAAGAAATGAAAAGGAGATAATTTTTACCTTGAGAAGAACAGCGATCACACTTGATGACAAAATTCGTGATCTTGTTTTAAATCTTGTTTCAAAGATTCCGTTGGAGCTTGAAACCGTTTCGGTTTTGCGAATTTACTATCAGGACAAATTGCCTGGCCCTATGGCTTTGTATTTAAAACAGAAAATTGAGTCAGCAATTGAACAGCACACAAAATTTTCTCTGATAAGCGATGAGCAAATAAAAATGGTCAATGTGAAGTATTCTAATCTTGGATATTCATCGGATGAGCTCGGGACGCCAGAAAGCTTCGGTAAGTATGCAGGAAGTAAAGTCGTGATAACCGGTAACTATTGGGAAAGTGGTGATGGGATTGATTTAAATTTGAAAGCAACAGATGTTTTAAGAAAAATTGTATTGTCAACCGCAAATGTCAATATCCCAAGGTCTTTTCTTCCAAACATTCCACTCGTGCCTGAAAACTACAATCCGAAGGTTGACGACGAGATTATAAAATCTGAAAGAAAAGGCGAGGATTTAAAAGTTGAAGTTTGGGTTGACAGACCAGATGGAATTTATTATGAAGGCGACTCAATTAGAATTTTCGTTAGAGCGAATAAAGATTGCTATATCCAACTTGTATATTACGATGCGCACGGCAATGCAATACTTGTCTTCCCACATAAAATGGAATGGAATAATAAAATTGAAGGTGGAAAAATTTATAGGGTTCCCGGAAACTTTGTTATTGAACCACCATTTGGGCGGGAGATACTGAAGGTTTTTGCAAGTGAGAAACCTTTCCCTTTGCCAACGGGGCGGGAGTACTCTGGTTTAATTTTAATTGAAAATCCCAATTTGTACGCATCTAAAGTTCGCGGAATTGGATTGAAAACTCAGGATTATTCCGGTGGTTATGCTGAGCATAGCGTTGTAATCACAACTTTAAAGAAATAAAAAATTTGGAGGAGATATCTATGAAATCCAAAATTTTTACTTTAACCTTCATTACGCTCATTTTCCTCACATTTTCTTTTTCACAACAATCAGGTTATAGAAAAAGTTGGGCTTTGATAATTGGAATCAATGAATATCAAAGTTTGCCACCATTAACTGGAGCCGTCAAAAGTGCTAAGATGATTCGCGAAAAATTAGTAAGAGAATTTGGCTTTGAAGCTGAAAATGTAATTGAACTTTACGATGATCACGCAACGAGGGAAAATATACTGAAAGCGTTTGATAGATTGATGGACCCAAAAAGAATTGGAAAAGATGATAGAGTTCTGATTTATTTTGCTGGGCATGGGGTTACGAGAACAGTTGGCGGTAAGGATAAAGGTTATATCATGCCAGTTGATGGTGTGATGGAAAAATTTGCAAGCACAGCTATTTCAACGGATCAGCTTCATGAATTTCAAGAAGCAATACCTGCAAAGCATGTTTTCTTTGCAATGGATGCTTGTTATAGTGGGACGATTTTTACGCGTGGCATAGGATTAAGGGAAAGTATTCCTACCTCAAGATCAGAAGCTATTGCACAGTTTACATCTAAAAGCGCAAGGGTTGCGATAACTGCCGGAGGGAAAGATGAACAGGTTGTTGATTTAGCTGATCAAGGAATAAGTGTTTTTGCTTTTTATTTTTTGCGTGGTCTTGATGGAGAATCTGATCTTAATCGTGATGAGGTTATAACTTCAAGCGAGCTTGCTGATTATATTGCTAAAAATGTCAGATTTAGGGCACCTCAAAATCCACAATATGGGAAATTGCCTGGCGACGATGGCGGTGAATTTATATTTGTTCGCTCAGCATTTGTATCCGTAGAGCAAAAGGAACAAGAGAAACAACCTGATGTTGTCGCGCGACCACTCCAACCGCAGGGTGAAAGAAAACCTCAGGGAAGAGTTGTTGAGAGAAGGTTGGAAAAAGAAAAACAAAAAATATATTGGCTCTACGCTTTCGCTGGTAGGAATATGAACTTTTATTCCATACAGGAAGAAAATGTGGTATATGAAAGCACAAGTGGGGATGGTAATCTTGTTGGAATTGGATTTGAAAGTATATTTGAGCCCTGGCTTATCCTTTCTGTAAATGCATTTTACGATCAAAAGGATGGAAACCTTAAAATTAGGGGTGGCGACATATGGAATGAAGTTAGGCTTTCATATACAGTTACAAATTTGGTGATAAAATTGACTTCGTATAATTTTTACTCATTTTTCGGCTTAAGCCTGGGGATTAGCACCGAAATCAAGCAGACAATTAAAAGTGGAAGAGCTGTTTTAAGAGAATCTAAGATTGAAACTCCAGAATTAAGGTTAAGCGTACCGTTCGGAATTGGATATGATTTGAAGATAGGTGATTTTAAATTTTTCGCAGAGATAGGATATGATTATGGTTTAACAAATGTTGCGAAAGATGTAAAATGGCGTGTCTCATCTATGCAAATTATGTTTGGCACGAGATTGGGATTATAAATTAAAAGGGGCGGAAATAACCGCCCCTCTTTATTTTGTAAATATCATTTTCTTTGAATCTACGAATTCGTTGGTTATCATCCTGTAAATATATGTTCCTGAACTTACTCTTGCTCCATTTTTATCTGTTCCATCCCAAACTATGAAATGCTCGCCTGCGGGTAGCTTTTCATCAATTAAAATTTTAACTATCCTTCCAGTTATATCAAATACGGCAATCTGAACTTTTGTTTCCTTGGGGATTATAAATTTAATTGTTGTGGCTGGGTTGAATGGGTTTGGATAATTTTGTTCAAGTTTAAAGTTTATAGGATAAATATCGGTTGTGATGAGTTTAAAATTGGGGATCATTATTGTTCCGTTTGAGCTTAGGATTTCAATCTTCAAAATTTCAATATCATCTGTGCTGTTAAATTTACCCGTTATGAAAAATATGTCACCTTCACCTGGATCAAGACCATTTGAATCTTTTGCGGACAAATTGATATAAACAAAATCGTTTTTTATCTCGTAATTCATTTTCATAAATCCGGCGCTTCTTGGCATAAGTGAAGCAAATTCAGCAACTGAACCATTTTTGAGCTTAAACTCAACTGAAAGTTTTTTTACTCGCTCGCTATTTTTTAACCAGACGATAATTGATGAATAACTAATGTTAAATTTTATCCCTGCATCCTTATTTTTCCCATCTTCAAGTTTAAATGTTAATCCAAGCGCTGTTGCATTTAGCTTCCGAGCTTTCGGGGCTATCATAAGCAGGTTTTCAAAATTTATACTTACGCTGTCATTCTGATTGTAGTTTAAAGTTTTAAATTTTATCTTCGCAATTGTCGTTTTTCCGGGTTTGAATTCATGTCCTGCGCTTGCAAAGAAGATAAAGTTAGTTGTAACGCTATCGGGAGAGTAATATTTAAATAAAAGGTCGTTTCTTGAAACAATGATCGTATCAAGTTTGATAATCGCCTTACTTAATTTTAAAGTTGCCTGTATTCCTGCAACTGTATCGGCGTTTGAGAGGACAAGATTTATTTCTATGTTTTGTGAGCTTGATATATCATTTTTTTCTAAATACAGTAAATTTTGAGCATTTATCAGGGAAACGGCAATTGCTATCATAACGATTATGTTGAAAATTCTTTTAAGCATTTTTGCTATACCTTAATTTTTTGATCTTCCACAAGAATTTGCAACAATTAAAGTGCCAACTTAAATGGTTTCAAAATTCAAAATAAAAATCTTGAAAAACAATCAAAATTTAGCACGATATACAGCGAGGAGGTAATTTGAAGATTCAGTTTTGTATTTTTTACAAATAAAATCGTGTAATTTTGAAAGGGATTTTTGAAGCTTTGGGAACCTCAAAAATTAATTTTGAATTTTGCTATTGTGGCGTTAATTTTTAAGAAAAAAGCATTATGAAAGATGAAGTTTTGATTGGAAAGGTCATCAGCGCTCACGGGGCTATATTTAATGTTCAGGTTGATAATAAGATTATTCAATGTAAATTGAGGGGTAAGCTTAGGCTTCAGGATAAAGTGAGCACGAGTCCAGTTGTGGCTGGAGACAATGTTAAAATTAGAGTTCTTGAAGATGGGTCTGGTGTGATTGAGGAAGTTTTTGAAAGGTTTAATAAACTTTATAGGCGAGCTGTTGGTAAAAAAGAACTTGAGCATGTTATAGTAGCAAATATAGATCAAGCGATAGTTGTAACTTCTTTTAATATGCCTCATGTTCCTTGGGGATTTGTGGACAGATTACTTATTGCGAGCGAGAGAAACAACATAAAACCGATAATTTGCATTAACAAGATTGACTTGATAGAAAGGTGGAAAGAGGTTAACGACTTTATCAGAGTTTATAATAAAAAAGCTGGTTATGAGATTATAAAAACAAGCGCTGAAACTGGCGAAGGACTTGACATTTTAAAGCAAATACTTAAAGATAAAACAAGCGTTTTTGTAGGTCAATCTGGTGTTGGGAAATCTGCTTTAATAAATGCGATTGAGCCTGGTTTAAATGTGCGAACCACAGAGGTAAGCGAAAAAACTGGCAAAGGGCGACATACGACATCGCACACGGAACTTCATCCTCTTTCATTTGGCGGATTTATAGCGGATACTCCTGGTATGAAGGAATTTGGGCTTGCTGGAATAGAAAAACCTGAACTTGGATTTTATTTTCCAGAGTTTAGAAAGTTCATTGAGATGTGTAAGTTTTCTAATTGCACGCATACTCACGAGCCCGATTGCGCCGTTAAAGATGCGGTGCACTCAGGGAAGATTGATAAGCGTAGATATATGAGTTATGTGAACATATTGAACTCGCTTGAGGAGGATTAATTTTTTGCAATAAATGCGTTTTTTGAGTAATTTTTTGAAGAGTAGAAATTTTATATCAACGAGTTTAAAATGACCTCGCAAACTAGAAACATTGACTACAGAAAAAGGAAAGATAAAAATTTTTTCTCACGGTATAGAATAGGTTTCGCCGTTTTAATCTTCAGTTTAGGCTTTTTTCTTATTTTGAGTATTTTATCCTATACCCCCAAAGATCAGGCAAATCTCGTCTCAATCTCTGAAATAGGCAAAATCTTAACAGGGGATGAGCAGGTAAGACAAAAGCTTGAAAGAACACATAATTGGCTTGGATTCATCGGAGCAAAAGTTTCTTTCTTCGTGATAAATTATACCTTTGGCTATGCTTCAATTCTTATGGGATTAATTTTAATTTTTTGGGGGATCTTTTTGTTTTTTGACAAGGATAAAAAAGATCTTGTGAGATGGACATTCTACATTTTAATTTTTTCGTTTCTTTTGTCGGTGTTTCTTGGAAATTTAAAGCTGATTTTTGGAACGGATGCATTCAGAAGCGAAATCTGTGGTATGGTTGGTCTTTATGTCTCCGATATTTTGATAAAACTTTTTGGTGAACTTGGAAGCATATTTATAACTCTCGTTTCTTTTTTAATTTTCATTGGTCTTGTTGTGGAAATTAACTACTACAGTATTGCGGTGAACATTGGGGACAAGATCTCAACATTTTGGGAGAGATTAAGATTTGAAAAAAGAAAAGAAAAGTTTAAAAAACCATCTGAGCTGAAATTACAAAAACTTGAACAAAAGCAAGTTCAAAAACCCACCGAAGTCGTGATCTTACAGCCCGAGCCGAAAGATGTAAGATTAAAAGAGGAGATAACTGAAAGAAAACCTGAAAGAGTTGAAGTAAAAAGCGAAGATGCGAAAGAACAGTTTTCAGATTTAGATAAGGAACCAAGAAGAAAACATCACACTAAGAAGCTTGATTTCAAACTTCCGCCAATTGAATTGCTTGATCCAGAAGATGGCGAATCTGTAGCAGACGAGGAAGAACTTAATACAAATGCTGAACTTTTGAGAAATAAACTCGCAAATTTTGATATTGAAATTGAAAAGATAAGTATAACCCCTGGTCCAGTTGTAACTCTTTATGAGATCGTCCCAGCAGCTGATGTAAAGGTAAGGGAAATCGTTTCACTTGCAGATGATATAGCGCTTGCACTTGCAGCTCGTGGAATAAGAGTAATAGCTCCGATGCCTGGTAAAGGAACAGTTGGAATTGAAATCCCAAATCGTAAACCCGCAATTGTTAGAATAAGAGGTGTTATAGATTCACCCGAATTTAAAAATTTCAACGGTATTCTCCCAATAGCAATGGGAAAAACCATATCTGGAGAGATTTATTGCGATGATCTTGCGAGAATGCCACATCTTTTAATAGGTGGAGCAACTGGTTCAGGTAAAAGCGTCGGAATAAACACTATTATTGTTAGCTTGCTTTATAAACTTCTTCCATCCGAGGTGAAGTTTGTAATCATTGACCCTAAAAAAGTAGAGCTCATAAATTACCGCAAGCTTGTAAATCATTATCTCGCTGTTTGCCCAGATGTTGATGAGGAAGTAATAACTACGCCTGAGAACGCGGTCCTCGTTTTAAAAAGTTTAGTTCTTGAGATGAACGAAAGATATGATAAATTTTCAAAAGCTGGTGTTAGGAACATTCAAGATTATAACGAGCGAGTAAAACAAGGGAAGATAAAAAGCACAGAGGAAGTTCAACATTATGAATTACCATATATTGTTGTCATAATTGACGAGCTTGCTGATTTGATGCTCGTTGCATCAACTGATGTGGAAGAACCAATAACTCGGCTTGCTCAACTTGCGCGAGGCGTTGGTATACATCTCGTAATTGCAACGCAAAGACCTTCCGTTGATGTTATAACAGGATTGATCAAAGCAAATTTCCCGACCAGAATTGCTTATCAAGTTGCGTCAAAAGTTGATTCAAGAACCATTCTTGACATGAACGGAGCTGAACAATTGATCGGAAGCGGAGATATGCTTTATCTACCAGCTGGAGCAACTAAACCGATAAGAATTCAAAACGCTTTCGTTTCAATTGAAGAGGTTGAAAGGATCGTTGAATACATAGCTTCTCAACCTGGATATGACGAACCTTATAAACTACCATCGGTGTTAGAAAGGCAAAGGGTTCAGATTAGTGGTGGTGATGAATTTGACGATCTATTTGATGAGGCTGCAAAGATTGTCGTAAGATATAAACAAGCATCAACTTCACTATTGCAAAGAAAATTGAAGATAGGTTATGCGAGAGCAGCACGCATCGTTGATCAACTTGAAAGAGAAGGAATCGTAGGTCCGCCGATGGAAGGAAACAAAGCAAGAGAGGTGTTGATTGAGAGTGAACTTGAACTTGAAGAAATTTTAAAACAAATAAGAAACAGGTAAAACTATGAAACTTTACTTCAAAGGTTTTCTGTTCTTGATTTCGCTATACAGTCTTGTGTTCGCACAATCCGGGAAGGAAATTGTAGAACAATTGAAGAAAAAATACGCAACGATAGATGATGCTGTCGTGAGATTTGAACAATCTTTGAAATATGGAATGTCAAAGTTTGAGCAAACTTTTTCTGGGACATTTTATTTTAAAAAGAAAAATAAATATCGGATAGAAACTGAACAACAAACGCTTGTGACCGATGGAAGTACAAGTTGGCTTTATTCAAAAATCAATAAACAAGTCATCATTGACAAATACAAAGAAGATAAAAACGCATTATCTCCTGAGAAATTTCTACTTTCAATTTCAGACGAATACATTCCTGTAATTCTGAAATCTGAAAAGATGAACGATAAAAAAGTGATCGTCCTTAAATTAACTCCTAAAAACGACGATTCAGTGATTGAATCAGCCAAGGTGTGGGTCGTTGAAGGAGAGTTGAACATAGTAAAAGTTGAGATAACAGATATAAACGGAACCGTTACAACATATAATGTCAAGAGTGTGAAGATAAATTCTGGGCTTGATGATAGCTTGTTTAAGTTTTCCGTCCCGCCGGATGTTAGAGTTGTTGACTTAAGATAAAACAAAATTTAGAACCTGATGATCAATCTCAAGAATTTGTTCAGGTTTGTTTTCGGGATAGGCGTTGCGGCGGTTTTTTTATATTTCGCCTTCAAAGGAATTGATTGGATAGCGTTTCTAAATGTTTTTAAAAATGTGAATTACATTTACATTTTTCTGACATTCCTTGTTCTTTTATTTTCTCACTTTTGCAGAGCCTTGAGATGGAAGTATCTTTTAGTGCCTGTTAAATCAAATACGTCTTTCTTTCATTTTTTTGAAGCAACGATGATCGGATATTTTGCCAACAATATATTTCCGCGAGCTGGGGAAGTAGTTAAAGCTTATACATTGAGCAAGGATGAGAAGATTTCAAAAGCCTCCGGTCTTGCAAGTGTTTTACTTGAACGCATCCTTGATATAATTTTTTCACTTTTCTTTTTTGGTGTTGCGATGTTGTGGAATAAAAAGATTTTTGAAAAACATTATCCGTGGCTTGGGCAGGTTGCTTTGGTGAGCACTTTAATTACGGGTTTTGTTATTGTTTTGATTGTTTTTCTATTGATATGGCGTAATAAACTTATTGCTCTGCTAAGTAAGCTTGCGGGCATGTTCAGCAAGAAACTTGAGGAGAAAATTAAAAAAACTTTTGGATCTTTCATTTTGGGATTTGAGGCATTGATGCATAAGGGAGTTTACGGGAAAGTTATTTTATTAAGTTTTTTAATTTATCTTTCCTATATTTTTGCAGCTTACATTCCGCTTTTTGCTTTTAAGATTGAAAGGGAAAAAATAGGTTTCTTCACAGCACTTGTAATTTTTGTCGTTTCAACAGTTGGCTTTATCCTTCCAACGCCAGGTGGGGTGGGAAGTTATCATTCATTTATAACTGGAGCACTTGTTGGGCTTTATGGAATTAAACATGAGATAGCATTAGGGTATGCAGTTTTAACTCATGGGGTTGGATATTTGACAAACGGACTGCTTGGATTTTACTTTGCGATGAGGAAACAGATTAAACTTGCCCTACAAGATTAAATTGCGGAGCCGACGGGGCTCGAACCCGCAACTTCCAGCGTGACAGGCTGGCGTGCTAACCTATTGCACCACGGCTCCTCTTAAAACCGAAATAAATATAATCAACCGATCTAAAAAATGCAAATTTTGAATAAAAGCACAATAAAAGGGAAGTTATCTCAAAATCTTTTGCGAAAAGTTTTTCAGATTATTTATTCACCAGGATCAAAAACCTTGTTCATACTATTTCTGATGCCAATCTTGAGTTAACAGGCATTGACTTTATTCTTAACATTTCTTGTAGGAATTTCAAAATATGGAGAATTTGGGGTTTGAAAACCGCATTTTTCGTTTTTGACTTTTGTTGTGATGTTTATTAACTTTTCAAAAAAGTAGATTTCATGATGTCAGCAAAATTTTTTATCTACTGCGCCGGTTTAATTTTATTCATCTCGTGTTTTCAAATCGTGGGGCAAAAACCACAGGAAGTTGAAGATATATATCTACCAGATGGTGATAATGTTAGCGTAAGCGTCTGGATTGATAATCTTGAAATTCCATGGTCTCTTGTTTTTCTTCCAGATGGTAGAGCTCTTGTAAGTGAAAGACCAGGTAGAATACGGCTTATTGAAAATGGGAAACTTGTTCCTGAACCGTATATGATTATTGATGTAAGGCATTCTGGCGAAGGTGGATTGATGGGGCTTGCGGTTCATCCAGATTTTCCTAAAAAGCCGTATATCTACGCGATGTATACTTACGAAAATAAAGATGGAAAAGTTTTCAATAGGGTTATAAGGATAAGAGACAACGGAAAAAAGGGAGTTTTTGATAAAATTATAATTGATAGCATACTTGGTGCAAGATTTCACAATGGGGGAAGGATAAAATTCGGACCTGACAAAATGCTTTATATAACAACGGGGGAGATTTTCAAAGGTGAACTTGCGCAAGATTTAAATTCACTTAATGGCAAGATTTTAAGATTGACACCAGATGGAGAAATTCCTAAGGACAATCCATTTCCAAATTCTCCGATTTATTCATATGGACACAGAAATCCACAGGGTTTAGCGTGGCATCCGGAAACAGGAGATCTTTTTGAATCTGAACATGGACCATCGGGAGAGTTTGGTCGTTTCGGACATGACGAGATTAATTTAATAGTTAAGGGCGGAAATTACGGTTGGCCTAAAATAATCGGCGCTGCAGGTGAAAAAAATTACATTGATCCCATCGTTGTCTGGAAAGATGCAACTCCGCCAGCTGGAATGACTTTCTATAAAGGTGATTTATTCGTCGCAACTTTAAGAAGCGAAGCGTTGATAAGAATTAAACTTCAAAAGTCAGGTATGTCATATAAGGTTATACGAATTGAAAGATGGTTTGCTTTTGATAGAAGAAAAGGAAAATTCGGGAGATTGAGGGATGTCGTAGAAGGTCCAGATGGAAATCTTTACATTTTGACAAGCAATAGAGATGGTCGTGGAAACCCACAACCAGGCGACGATAAAATCTACAAAATCGTTTTTAAAAAATAATCTGGTTTAAGGCCATTTAAATTTTATCTTACTTGAACTTTACAACAACCATTGTCATATCGTCCGGTTGTTCCATTCTCTGTGCGTAAGCATTGATGAATTTATTGATCTCGTTCCCGATTTTATTAGCCGTTGATTTTTGATGTGCTTTAACTAATTTAACTATTTCATCAATTCCAATTTCGGTTCCAAACTTATTCGTTATCTCAACGATCCCATCGGTGTAAAGAAAAATTATATCTCTTGGTTTAACTTTAACCTTTTCTGATTTGTATTTGCTTTCAAACACACCGAGGACGGTTCCTCCCTCATCAAGAAATTTTATTTTACCATCGCTTAACAGAAATGGAGGGTTATGTCCAGCGTTCACATACTCAAGTGTGTAATTTCTTAAATTAATTTTGCATATGAAAAGCGTTATAAATTCATCCGCAGGTGTGTTCTGGATGGCAACCTTATTGAGCAGATTGACAATTTTTCTAACATCATTAGTGAAGATTAAAATGCTTTTTAGCGAAGCTTGAAGGTTAGACATCAGAAGTGCGGAGGACAAACCTTTACCGCACACATCTGCGATCACGATTATAAATTCATCTCTATTTATTTTAATTACATCGTAATAATCACCGCCAACGATCTTTGAGGGAATTGTTAAGGCATATATTTCAACTCTCTTGTCTTTTGGAATCTCAGATGGAAGGAGTTTTTTCTGTATCTCACAAGCAAGTTTGATATCATATTCAAAATTTAACATTCTGAGGTTTTCAACTGCGTTTATAAAAGAGGTGAAAAACGATTTTATTAAATCTATTTTTTCGGCTTCAAAGTTCTTGTGATTTTTTGAGCCGAGCAACAATACATAATTTCTTGTTGAGTCCCCCGGGCTTTTAGCTATGGCGAGGCGAAAATTTGGGTGTTTCATCAAAACGCTGGAACTTTCCAAACGCAAGATTTTTTTGATAAGTTCAAGTTTAAAAGATTTGTTTTCGGGAAAAGAGAAAATCTTCATCGTTTCATTCTCAATTCTTGCGACAATAACATTGTCAACCTTAAAATGCCCGATTAGAATAAGCGCAAAAGAAGTAAAGATTTCTTCTTCGCTCTTTTTTAAGAAGATGCTTTGTATAAACTCATTGAGCGTGGTCAAGTTAAATATACTTTTTCGTAGCTCAATAAGCGAAAAAATGTTCTTAAGTGAAATTGCTGTTAAGTTTAAAACGAAATTTATGTAGTCAATCTCCGACTTTGTGAAATTTTTCCTTTTGGTTTTGATAAAAATTAAACCAAAAATTTGCTCGTTTTGCCTTTTTTGAACTTGAGCCAATCTGACTGGAAAAATGTAATTAAATCCATTGCTTTTGACAAAGCTTTTCAATTTGTGATTAAAATTTTCAATTGTAGCGGTTTTTAATTTCGTTAAGTTCAGCGGCACCGATGAACAGCTCAAATTAAGTTGATTTACGACTTTAACCCCACTTGAATAAACAAGTTTAAATTTAGCAGTGGATGATAAAATAAAACCCGCAACTTTGTTGATTTTTAGCTTACCCATAAGGGAAAGGATTGAAACTTTTAGTATCTCCTCAGGATCGCTTAAATCGCTAAGCGTTTTTCCAAGGTTGAAAACAGAGTCAAGTGTGAAGACGGCTTCCGTTTTTTTCATCTTTTTGCCTTAAATGCTTTGTTAAGATGACCACATTTTTACCTTGCTTTCGTGTGTAAATCACTTCATCCATAAATTGATAGATTATGAACATTCCAAGTTTCCCTTTCTTAACTTTGCCGGTCTTTTTATATTTTTGAATTGGATGCTCAATTTTTATTTTTTGAGGATCAAATGGGAGGCCATCATATGAGACAACGATGATAAATTTATTGCCACGAGATTTGATCTCAACTTTAATTTTTCCGTTTGGTTTATTTTGATATGAATGCTTAATTGAATTTGTGCACACTTCGTCAACCGCGAGGATTATTTTTTCTGCTTCAATTTCGGTAAACCCAAACTCCCTTGCTCTTTCTCGCACAAACTCTCGGACGAGCTTGAGATTTTTCAGATCGCTTGTGATAATTAGTTTTCTATTTTTTGCCTTTTTTGACATTTTTGCCCTTTGCTTTTTCAAAAGATTTTACCGCTTCATTTTCATCATTCAAGACATCAAAGATATGTTTAAAGCCGAGAAGTTCAAAGATCTCATCTATTTTCTCCGGAAGACAGCAAAATTTTATATCTCCGCCATTTCTTCTGACTTCGTCTACGAAAGCCATGAAAACCCCGAAACCAGCACTGCTTATGTAGGATAAATTTTTCATATTTACGATGATTTTATAGTTCCCGCTTTCAACGATTTCTTTCATTTTCTCTTCAAATTCAAGGGAAGTGTAAGCGTCAAGATAACCTTTCATTTTCAGAATAATAAACGAATCCTTGTGGTTGATTTTTACCTCAAAATTTTTCTCTTTGGTTTTTTTAACCATCTTTTTTCTCCGTTAATTTTTCCATTTGACTGCAAGTATTGTTATATCATCAATCTGCTTCATTTCACCTTGATATTTTGTGACTTCTTTAAAAATTGATTGCACAAGCTCATTAGCGCACAATTCCGTGTTGCTAATTATAAGATTTTCAAGGCGTGCATATCCAAATTCTTCGTTTTCCTCGTTCATTGCTTCAATTACACCATCGCTGTAAAACAAGATGAGGTCATTTTTTTCAAGTTTTAATTTAACAGGTTTGAGCAATTTGCGAAAGAGAGCGCTTGGCATAAGACCAACTCCGGCGCCAGGGATTTTAAGTAGTTTAATGCACTGTGTTTTAACTAAAATTGGCGGAAGATGTCCAGCTCTTGCAATGTGAACGATATTTTTCTTCAAATCAAAATAAGCATAGACAAGCGTTATAAAAAATTTTTTATCTATGTGTCCGTAAATTGTTTCATTTGCTTTGACAAGGAAATCAAGCGGGGCTGGATATATTTTTGCAAGTGATTGAAAAATCCCTTTTATTTCAGCCATGTAAAACGCTGCTGATATACCTTTTCCAGAAACATCGGCAATTATTATGGATATGTTTCCATCACTATGAAAGACAAAATCGTAGTAATCACCTCCAACCTCAAATGCTGGGACGGATAAGGCTGCTATTTCAAATTTATCTGATTCAGGCAGAACCTTAGGCAAAAGTTTCTTCTGCATTTGTTGCGCAAGTTCAAACTCACGGGCAAGGCGTTCTTTCTCAATAGATTCTTGAATTAGGATTGAGTTTTCAACACCGATTGCGATTTGATCTGCGAAAGCAAGCGCAAGATTTATTTCATCTTTAACAAAATTTTGATTTTCCTTCAAAAGATATAAGTAGCCTGATACCTTGCCGTGAGCTACAAGCGGAGCGATCAAAATAGTTTTATCGTTAAGTTTTTCAACTTGAAAACCTTGAGGATATTTTGTCAGATGCGCCTCTTTAATTTGTGCGATTTTATCCGTTAGATTTATCATTTCGCTTTCTTCAATCCCTGATCTTCCATAAATTTTGTCTTGACCGTATATTTTAAGTTCAACCCAACCTGATTTTGAGTTTGTTATCTCCATTGCTATTTTGACAGCGGTTTCGGTAAATTCTTTTATGTCAAGGACTTGAGCGACAAGTTTACCGATATTTTGGAGAGTTGAAAGCTCTGCGATTTTTCTTTCGTAAATTTCACCTGTTGGAAGATGAAAAATTGTGCTACCGAAAACAAAGAAAAAATAAATTATTAAAAATGGTTGCAGATAAAAATGCACAAAAGAAAAGAAAAGTGATGAATAATATCTCATACTCTCCGCACTGCTACCTGTGATAAACGGGCTTTGAAGTAGAAATGAGAAAACGATAACAAGGGAAGAGAAAAACAAGATCCTGTATTTATCTTTTTTTGATAAACTTATTATCCAAGGAATCCTGAAAGAAGTCCAGACAAATAGAATCAGTTGAACTATTACCATTAATTGTGATAGCAACCCAGGAAGATCAAAAACTTCTCGTGCAAATTCCGCGATCGCGAAATATAAAAGAGTTATACTAAATTTTATCTTCGCTTCCTGATTTCGTTCGTGAAATAGAATTTTAAGAAAGATTGAAAAAACGATTGATGTCAGGAAGATGTAAATTAAATTATGGATGTTGCTTGCGAGAATATCCGAGAAGGAAAGCAATGTCGGAAGTTCGCCTTCCCTTTGAATATTGATTATGTTCTTAAAAGCGAAAGAAATCCCAACAAGTGGAAAAAGGAAAATTGAAATAAACTTTGTCCCGTCAACTGGATTGTGTTCAAATTTTTTCGCAAATGGTTGGACTATTAAGATCAAAGTTATTAACAATGCAGAAAACAAAATGTTTGAAGCGAACTCAAATGCAGGTAAAGGGAAAATTTTTTTAACAAGCGTTATAATTAAAAGTGTAAATGCAAATCCAAAAGCGAGTAAAATCTGGCCGAGGGAGAATATTTTTGAGTTTTGTTCATTCATCTAATTAGTAAAACTTTGCGAACGGTTCTATATTTTGATGTTTCAAGTTTGCAAAAATAAATACCGCTCGGCAAATTTCTACCATAGTCATCAGTTCCGTCCCACAAGATTCTGAAATCTTTTACAGGTTGTGGGAAATATCTATCAACAAGTATTTTAACTTTTTGTCCGAGCAAGTTGTAAATTGAGACATTGACCTGCGCCGGCTCCGGTAAACTGAGAAGAAAAGCGGTTTGAAAGTTAAATGGGTTGGGGAAATTAGGGGAGAGATAAAAATCTTTTGGTGGTTCAGCATCAAAAACTTTCGTCAATAGGTTGGTTTTATTCTCGTTGTCAATCACATAGATTGTAATGGTGGGAGGTAAAACAGCGAGAGTTGTGGAGTATTTATTTTCTGATATGGGTCTCATTTGGATCTTCTGATTATTTGCAATAAGTGAAACTTCTTTAATTCCGCTTCTTGATAAAGCGTAAACTGAGATTTCATATCCGTTTATGCTTTGTTTTATCTCTGGAAAATTACTTATAATTGGACCGTGATATAGAGCTGCGGAAAGACCGTTCACAATCCCCCAGCCGTAATCGTTATTTGGATTATTTGCATGACTTGCTGTATTTCTTATTGCATCTCTTACTTCAAAAGAGCTTAACCTGGGGTGTGTTGAGAGAATCAAAGCAGATATTCCAGCAACGATTGGGCAAGAAAGTGATGTTCCAGAGGCATATACATAACTGTTTCTTGAACTTGTTGAGGCACCGAAGACGGAAACTCCAAGAGCGCATACATCTGGTTTTATTCTGCCGTCATAAGTTGGACCCATTGAGCTAAAACTTGCGATCCTACGAAGTGAGTCAACTGCGCCAACTGCGATCACATATTTTCCATCAGCTGGCGCAACGATGTATCTCCAATATGTATTTCTTTCGTTTCCAGCGGAATTTACAACTACGATCCCTTTTTGAAAAGCTATATCTGCTGCTTTCGTTATTTTAGCTGTGTTCCCGTCCATATCTTGATAAGTATACCAATCAATATAGCCGAGTGAACTTGAGACGACATCAACACCAAGTGAATCCATCCATTCAATTGCCCTTACCCAGTTATCTTCCTCAACGGGTGTTTCGCTTCTCATATCTTCGGTTTTTGCCAGCACAAATTTAGCCCCTGGCGCAATTCCATAAAGTTTTCCTTCCTTTTTGCCACCGAGAACGGAAAGAGTCAATGTCCCGTGGAAATCCTGATTTGGTGAATCTTGTGGTTGATTTGCGGTTATTGTATCGTTAAAAATAAAATCATATTGCGCTACAACTTGAACTCCTTCAAGTGATTCATGCGATAACCTATATCCAGTGTCCATCATCCCGACGAGCACATCGTTTCCTATTATATTCATTTTGTGAAGTTCTTTAACACCCGAAAACCTAACTTGAAGTTCTGAATTGCCGTAATTGTATTCTACAAGCGGATTTTCTATTTCAATGTTTTCTAATGAGGTTTTAGTTGATTTAGCGACTGGTTTAATTTCAAGGACGAAAGGTAAATTTTTAACTTTTTTTATTTGATTGCTATCAAGGTATGCGCTTATAGCGTTGAGCCACTTTGAGACAACATTAATTTTAATTCCGAGCGATTTAATTTGGTCAATATATCCTTCATAAACTGGTAGGTCGTAATAATCAAAAACTTTTCTCTCGTCTTTTACTGTTTTTAATCTCCTTTCATATGCTTTTGCCGAAATTGAAAGTTTCAGCTTCTCGTAAATTGCAGAACCTTTTGCAAGTGATACATTTTCATAAATTCCCTTATCTTTAAAGACGATCCAATACTTTTGCTGTTTTTCCTGCGAGATGGCAAGCGAAAGAAACAGGAGAAACATCAAAAACTTTTTCATGCTTTTCTAAATTTTAGTTTTGAAATGATCCCAACCACCTGTTTCAATGTCAACTTCGCTTTTGTCTTCTTTTATCAACTTAATTCCTTGTTCACGATCAAGAATTCGTCCGATGACTTTGACTTCGTTATATAGTTCGTTTAACTTTTTAAGTTCATTTTCGGATACCGTGAATAGAAGTTCGTAATCTTCTCCACCGTGTAGGACATACATCAAATAATCTTCGTTGAATTCATCTTTCGCAATTTTTTTGACGAGGTCATCTACTGGCAAGCTTGTTTCGTAAATTTCTGCGCCGACATTGCTTTGTCTGCAAATATGTCTTAGGTCTGATGAAAGTCCATCGCTTATATCAATCATTGAATTAACTTTCACTTTCAAATCTTTTAATTTACTTGCCACATCAAGCCGTGGTATAGGTTTAAGATGTTTTTCAATTGCTTTCAGAAACGGTTCAAAATTTGGTTTAAAATTTTGTTTATCTTCCGCTTCCATAAATTTTTTCTTCTCACGAAGGAGGATCTTCAATCCTGCATACGATAATCCCAGCGTTCCTGTTACACAGATGTAATCACCGACCTTTGCTCCACTGCGGTATGGGATTTCATCTTTGTTTGCTTCACCTATCATTGTTACGGATATCGCCATATTTCCAAATGTTGTTGTCGTATCTCCACCGATAAGTGAAAAATTAAATTCGTTGCAGGCTGATTTAATTCCGAAATATAAATTTTCCATCATTTCAACGGAAATTTTTCTCGGTATAGCGATCGTAATCAAAGCATATCTTGGGATTGCAAGCATCGCAGCAAGGTCGCTTAAGTTAACAACCATTGCTTTCCAACCGAGATTTCGTAGCGAGACAAATGTAAGATCAAAATGAATACCTTCAATCAAGGCATCTGTCGTGACAACTTGAACTTTACCTTCCGTTGGTATATAAACAGCTGCATCGTCTCCAATTCCTTTAATTATAAAAGAGTCACGGTAAGGCTGGATTATTTCATTAAGTCTTGCGATTAATCCAAACTCTCCAATTTGTGAGATTTCGGTGAAACTCTCGTTCATAAAATTCATTCTCCGATTATTTGGACAATTATGTTTCTTGTCCTCGGGCGGTTGTCAAAGTCAACAAGGACGATTTGTTGCCATGTGCCGACGAGCAGCTTCCCTTCTGAAAACGGAACTGTCAAAGATGCGCCAAGGATTGAAGCTCTTACATGGGCGTAGCCGTTATCATCACCCCACCTTGAATCATGATGATATCGTTTATCCATTGGAGCGATTCTCTCAAATGCTTCTTGAAGGTCTTTTAGTAAGCCCGGCTCATACTCAATTGTCGTCACACCTGCGGTAGAACCGGAAACGAAAATTGTTACATTCCCGTTTTTTAATTGGTGTTTTTTCAAAATTAACTGGACTTGTTCGGTTATGTCAATTATGTCGTTAAATCCCTTTGTTGAAACTGTTAATTTATCCGTTATAACTTTCATAAGCCAACGGCAATTTTATTGTAATTAACTCGGTTTGATTTTTCACATAGAAAACCAAGTCATCTTTGCAGAAAAAGGCATCTGGGATAAAGAAGGAAAGGTCGGAGTAGAGGACATCCTCATATATAACTTCGCTCCTTTCAATGTCAACTATCTTAAGTATGTTTGAAAATTTTTCTATCTCAAGAGGAAGTTTTGGTTTGTTTAAAGTGTGGTAATTTAGAATTGCGAAGTTTTCTTTTGTCAGAATTTCTGGCGTGAATCTTGGATCAGCGTTTTGAATAAATAATTTTACATTTTCAGATATTTCGTCGTAGTTTGGAAGGTTTTCATCAAAAGGCAATGGTGTTTCAATGAATCTCATGCTTTCTGATTTTATTTCTTTCAATTCGTTTATAAAATCTGTATCTTCTCCAAGCTCTCGGATGATTTCGCCAGTTCTTGAGTCAAGCTCAAAGAAAGATCTGTGTTCTATCAAGTTTTTCGCGGTATAAACTTTTCCATTTAAAGCAAAGAGAAAATTGTAGGTATCGTTCTCCCACAGAATTTTCCCATCTTCGGAGTTGACGGCGTAGATTTTTCCTTGAATTGGGAAATCAGGTCGTTTGAATTCGCATACAAAAAACAATTCTTCATCCGAATCAGATATTTGGATCCACCACGGTTCATCAATGTTAAGATTTTCCCAAACCAGTTTCCCATTTATTGTTGAAAGGCAAACGAATTTAACCATTTTTTTATCAATGTTTCTCAATTCGCACAAAATTTTATCAAATCTTGTTGGAAAGATTTTCCATATTTTGAAGTTCTCTGGGGATTTGAAAACCCAAAGGGGTTTTATCTTCTTTCGGGATTGGAATAGTTTCATTTTTTATCTTTTTCTGATTTCGTTTCTGGTTCTGCGTGGACTATTACTTTTGATACTTCTTTTATGTCAAGGTAAATTTTGTTTTCAATTGTTGTTGCTATTTCATGGGCTTCGGAAAGAGAAAGTGAGCTGTCAAGTAGGCAATTCATCGTGACTTTATATTTTCCATCTATTTCCATAACGGTTATATCTCTGCAATCAAGAACGCCCTTTTGTGATTTTGCGATTTCTTCTATTTTCTGGATCATTTCATCACATCTGTCGTTAACTATTTTCGTTTCTTTTATCATGTCGCTGTCCTCATCTATGTGAATTGAAATTTTTTCAACATCTGGAAGTTTTTGTTTTATTTGTTCCTCAATTTTGCTTGCTACTTTATGCGCCTCTTCAAGCGTTTGAGTTGCTCCAACTTCAAGATGAAGATCAACAAAGTATCTATCATTTACTTTTTGGACTTCAATGTTATGTGCGGACATACCTGAGCCAATTAGTAGCATTTTGACTTTGTCAATTATCGTCTCATCACTTGTCTCAACGGGTTCGGAGTGAATTACGATATCAACATTTGGAATTATTTGTTTGATTTCATCTTCAATTAGATTCATGATGCGATGTGCGTGTTCAAATGGTATTGTTCTTTTAATATCAACAATCATATCAACAAAAGATTTTGAACCTGCTTGTCTTACTCTTATGTTTTTACAATTCACGACACCGTCAATTCTGAGAACTCTATTTTTTATTTTTTCCACAAGGTTCACATCTGGTATCCTGTCCGTTAGCATATCAATAGTTCTTTTGCCGAGCCGTAAACTTATCCATATGACGATCCCAGAGACAACAAGAGCAGCGAAAGCGTCAGCTTTATGAAATCCCAACCCCGCACCTATTAAACCAACTATGACAACAGCAGAGCTTAAAATATCGGTGCTGAAATGTAAAGCGTCAGCTTCAAGTGCTTGACTATTATATTTCTTTGCTGTTTTGAACAAAATTCTTGAGCGTGAGTAATCAATGATAATGGCAGTAACTATAACAGCAAAACTCCAGAAATTAACTTCTATATGAACTTCATAGAAGAAAATTCTTTCAATTGCTTCATATATTATCCAACCGCAGGTTACAAGAAGGAGCAATGTTTCAAAAAGAGCTGATAGATTTTCAAATTTACCATGTCCGTATGTGTGTTCTCTATCTGCAGGTTTATCGGCGATCTTCACGGCGAAATATGTCATCCCGGCTGCAACGAGATCAAGTCCGCTATGAGCAGCTTCTGAAAGAATTCCCAAGCTTTTTGTCATTAAACCAACTACGAGCTTAATCCCTGTCAAAAAAACAGCTGCGATAACCGAGCTCAACGCTGCTTTTTGCTTTTCAATGCTTGCTTGAGTTTCCATAGGATCTTGGGATTAAACTTTAAAATTTTTTTAAATTTATTCAGTAAAAAATGCAATTGCAAACTTTGAAAATTGCGGAATTTTTAAAACAAATAACTTTCGTTGATGCGAAACATCAAGCTTTTGATTGAATATGACGGAACTAACTTTGTCGGATGGCAAATTCAGCCGAACGGAAGAAGCGTGCAAGGTGAGATCAAAAAAGCTGTAAAGCAAATAATAGGTGAAGATGTCAACTTGATTGGAGCAAGCAGAACTGATGCTGGCGTTCATGCTCGTGGGCAGGTTGCAAATTTTAAATGTGAAAGCAAAATCCCAACGGAAAATCTTAAAAAGGCACTAAATGCGATACTTCCTGATGATATTGTTATTCACAAAGTTGAGGATGTGAGCTTAAGTTTCCACGCAAGATATGATGCTGTGGAGAAAACTTACAGATACTTTATCACGAGGAATAAAGTTGCGATAGGAAGAAATTATTTTTGGTTTCTTAAGTATGAGGTTGATTTTGAGAAGCTTGAAAAATGTGCGGAAATAATCGTTGGGAAGTTTGATTTTGAAGTTTTTTCAAAAAAGGGGGCGAATGTTAAAAACTACATTTGCAATGTCAAAAGAGCAGGCTGGAAAGCCGATGGCGAAAAATTAATTTTTGAGATCACGGCTGATAGATTCCTTTACGGCATGGTCAGGGGTCTTGTTGGAGCGATGGTTGATGTAGCAAGGGGCAGAATTGAGTTTGAAGTTTTCAAAAGAATTTTATTTGAAAAATTCAACGATGTTGAGATAATGCACGCACCAGCTTGTGGTCTTTTCCTTGAAGAGGTCAAATACGCCAATTCTTGAACACTAACTCAAAAAGAGTTATATTAAAAATAAAAAAGATGAACGAACAAACCATCGCACAGCAGATCAACATTGAGCTTGGGGAGAAAGAAGCTGAGGGAATTTATTCAAATCTTGCCATCATCACTCACTCACCTGCGGAATTTGTGATTGACTTTACAAGGATTCTCCCGGGTGTGCCGAAAGCAAAGGTATTTGCCAGAATAATAATGACACCGCAACATGCGAAGCTTTTGCTTAAAGCTCTTGATGATAACATCAAAAAATACGAAGCGACATTTGGAGAGATAAAAATTTTTGGTGAAACCGATCAGAAAACACTTGGTTTTAAACCGTAAAATCAAAATGGAGTTTTCATATGTATGGTTATTTTGTCCTTGTCCTTCACACACATCTTCCTTATGTCATTGGGCACGGTAGATGGCCACATGGAATGGATTGGTTGAATGAAGCAGCAAGCGAATGTTATATCCCACTTCTTAACATTTTTAATGAATTAAAAGATGAAGGTGTAAATTTCAAAGTTACAATCAATATCTCGCCTGTGCTTGCGGAACAACTCGCAAGTAGAGAGTTTGTTGCGGAATTTCTACAGTATCTTCAAATGAGAATAGAACTTGCTGAACAAGACGAAATTGAATTTGTAAGAACCGGAAGGAAAAATCTTGCAGGGATCGCAAAGTTTTGGAAGGAATACTATCAGAATGTTTTGGATAGCTTTACAAATAGATATTCTGAAAATTTAATTTCTGCATTTCGTGAGCTTCAAGATTCTGGGCATCTTGAAATAATTACTTGTGCTGCGACCCATGGTTATTTGCCACTTCTTGCGCTTGACACGAGCGTTCAAGCACAGATTAAGCTTGGCGTCAGAGTTTATGAAAAATATTTTGGACGGAAACCAAAGGGTATATGGCTTCCTGAATGTGCGTATAGGCCGGGATACAGATGGAAAATGCCAGTTCAACCTGAAAATAATTTTGATGTCCTTGAGTATGAAAGGAAAGGTGTTGAAGAGTTTTTATCAGAAAATGGGATTGAGTTTTTCATCGTTGACACTGCAACTTTAAAAGGTGGGAAGACGATCGGGGTTTACCTTGAGAGATTTGAAGGATTGAAAAAATTATGGGAGCAGTTTGAAGCACAAGTTAGGTATAGACCTGAGGAAGAAAAATCCCCATATGAAATTTATCTTGTTGGTTCTGGAAAGCCTGAGAAAAAACCAGTTGCTGTTTTAACGCGAGATCCGAAAACAGGACTACAGGTATGGAGTGGAGAGTGGGGATATCCTGGAGATGGATGGTATCTTGATTTTCATAAGAAGAAATTCCCAAGTGGTTTGAGATATTGGCGTGTGACAAATTCAAAGGCAGATCTTGCAGATAAGCTTGAATATGAAATTGACAAAGTTGAATCTCGGCTTGAGGAAAATTCTTCGCATTTTGTTGAACTTATAACAGCAACATTAAAAGAACATTTTGAAAAAACTGGCAAAGTTGGTGTTTTAACAGCACCATATGATACGGAACTTTTTGGACATTGGTGGTTTGAAGGTCCAAGGTTTTTAAAGAAGGTATTTCAAAAATTGAACAATTCAAGTTTCGTAAAACCTGCTACTGCTTCTGAAGCGATAGATAAAATCAATCCGTCAACAGTTATCTCTCTTCCCGAAGGCTCGTGGGGTGAAGGAGGTTATCATTATATTTGGCTTAACAAAGATACAGAGTGGACTTGGAGGCATATATACGCTAACGAGATTAGAATGCATGAGTTAGCAAAAAGGTATTCAAATTCAAGCGATGAAAAATTGGTCTTTATGATGAAACAGCTTGCGCGTGAACTTTTGCTTCTTCAGGCCTCCGATTGGCAATTTTTAATTTCAACTATATCAGCTCGTGATTATGCTGAAATGAGAGTTGTTTTTCATAACGAAAACTTCAATAGGATAGCTGACATAATAGAAAAATATATCAACACCGGCGAGTTAAGCTTTGAGGAATGGAATTTCGTCGTGGGATGTGCTGAAAGGGACAATATTTTTAACGAGATTGATTTGAAATGGTGGGCTGAGGTTGAATTTCCGTGATTTTTTTATTATTTTACTTTTGGCATAGAAATTGCTGTCAGAAGTAAAATTTTTCTTCATTTTTTATGAGTTTGAAGCCAATACTCATAGATGGCATCTATGTTGATCCGAAAGTTGCAACTTCATACTTTATGTGCGATGTTGAAAAGTGTAAAGGTGCTTGCTGTTTTATGGAGGGTGATTTCGGAGCCCCTCTTCTTGAAGAGGAGATTGAAATAATTCAAGATGTTCTTTCAATTGTTAAGCGATATCTACCTGAAAAAAATCTTAAGTTCATTGAAAAATACGGTTTTTATGAGAAGAGCGAAACTGGATATTCAACCATGTGCGTTGATAAGAGAGAGTGTGTTTTTGTTTTTTGGGAAGATGGTGTTGCAAGGTGTTCATTTGAGAAAGCTTTTTTGAAGGGAGAGATTAATTTTAGAAAGCCCATCTCGTGTCATCTTTTCCCCTTGAGAAATTACGGGATAAACGGGGCTTTAGTTGGAGGTGAAGCTCTAAAATACGTCAAGATAAAAGAATGTAATCCAGCTGTTGAAAAGGGAGAGAAGGAAAAGGTAAAACTTTATGAATTTGTTAAACCCGCCTTGGTGAGATATTTTGGACAGGAATGGTATAACAAAATGGTGTCTCAAATTAAATCCTTAAATAACAGGAGGTGAAGAAAAGTGTTAAAATATGGACAACATCAAACTTTAGAAACAAAGCTAACACCACAGCAAATTCAATACCTAAAGCTTCTTCAAGTCCCTGTTGTTCAACTTGAGCAAAAGATCCAAGAAGAGCTTGAACAAAACCCATTTCTTGAGGAAGGAATTGAGACATCGCTTGATGAAGTGTATGAACTTGAGCTTTCGGAAGAAGAAGATTTGGATCAAGCAGTGAAACAGGAGTTAGAAGAGGAATATGAAGAAATAACTGGGGACAAACAACCAAAGAAAGAGGAAGAATATACATTTGAGGATTTCGTTAAAGTTCTTCAAGATGAGGAGGCGTTTATTCCTAAAACGAAGGATGTAGTTGGAGAAGAACTTGAGGACGAGCTGCCTTGGCAACCTCCATCTATTGAGCCACTTAACGAAAGACTTTTAAAACAATTTATGGCTGTCGCTGAAGATGATAAAGAAATAAGAATAGCCGAAGAAATTCTTGGCAATATTGATGATGATGGATACCTCACAAGGAGCGTTGAGGAAATAGCCGAAGATTTACGGCTTGGAGAGAAAATGGAGGTGACAGCTCAAGAGGTTGAAAGTGTTCTCAAAAAAATTCAACGGCTTGATCCGCCAGGAATAGGGTCGAGAGATTTAAAAGAATGTCTCCTCGTCCAACTGGAAGTGGGAGATTTTCCGGAGGATAAGAAGGAACTTGCTGTTAAAATTTTAAGCACCGCATATGATGATTTTATGAAGAAAAGATATAATGAATTGGTCAAAAAGTTTGGGCTAAGTGAACAAAAACTCAAGGAAGTTTTTCAAATAATACAACGGTTGAATCCAAAGCCTGGAGAGGGGAAAAGCATTGTGCAAGAATATATCGTTCCCGATTTTATTGTTGAGAGGATTGGTAATGAATTCGTCATAACTTTGAACGAAAAAAGAATTCCCAGCATCCGTTTGAACAGGAGTTATTACGATATCTTAAAGAAGCAAAAGAATATCAATTCGGAATTAAAAGAGGAACTGAAGAAACAGTTTTCAAGGGCTAAATGGTTTGTCATCTCTATTTATCAGCGAAGGGAAACGCTATTGAAGATTATGAAAGCTATAGTTGAATTGCAGAGAGAATTCTTTGAAACTGGGGAATCGCTGAAGCCAATGATCTATAAAGATGTTGCCGAGAGAGCGGGCGTAGATATTTCAACGGTAAGCAGGGCGGTAAATCAAAAATATGTCCAAACGGATTACGGTATTTATAAATTAAGGGATCTTTTCAGCGAAAAAATTAACACTGTTGATGGAAATGAGGTTTCAAATAAAGAGGTTAAAGAAAAAATAAAAGAAATAATTAGTCAAGAGGATCCTCGTAAACCGCTAAGCGACGAGCAAATTGCAGAGATCTTGCGAGCTCAAGGATTTAACATCGCAAGGCGAACTGTTGCAAAATACAGAGATCAGCTTGGAATTCCAACTGCAAGATTGAGGAGAAGAATTGAATAAAAACAAATCACGATTTTTAAAGTGGGGAAAATTATAAGATCAACAACAATACTTGGTTTAATTCATAATGGACAAGCGGTGATGGGTGGAGATGGACAAGTGACGCTTTCGGAAACAGTAATGAAACATGGTGCAAGAAAGGTAAGGAAGATCTACAACAACAAAATACTTGTTGGTTTTGCTGGTGCTTCAGCTGACGCCCTTGCTCTGATGGAAAGATTTGAGGCAAAGCTTGAGCAATACAAAGGCAACCTTCTTCGTGCTGCAACCGAGCTTGCTAAAGATTGGAGGATGGATAAATATCTTCGTCAGCTGAACGCATTGCTCGCTGTGATGGACAAGGAAAACGCATTGATAATTTCAGGAACCGGAGATGTAATTGAACCAGATGACAAGATAGTTGCAATTGGCTCTGGCGGAAGCTATGCTCTTGCAGCAGCTAAAGTTCTCGTGAAACATTCAAATCTTTCGGCTCGGGAAATAGTTGAGGAATCTTTAAAAGTCGCCGCTGATATTTGTATTTATACGAACCATAATATCATAATTGAAGAACTTTGAGATTAAAAAAATCAAAAGATGGAAAAGCGATGATTAGAAATCAAATGAACAAGGGAGAAAACGAAATAGAACTAAAGCAGAGAAGAGATTTAAAGGAACTAACACCCGAGGAAATAGTTAAGGAACTTAACAAATACATAATTGGACAAGATCAAGCCAAAAGAGCTGTTGCTATTGCTCTCCGAAATAGGTGGAGAAGGCAACAGGTTCAAGGTGAGTTAAGAGAAGAGATAACTCCCAACAACATAATTTTGATTGGTCCGACTGGTGTTGGAAAAACTGAGATCGCACGTCGGCTCGCAAAGTTGGCAAATGCTCCCTTTGTTAAAGTTGAAGCTTCTAAGTTTACAGAGGTCGGATATGTCGGAAGAGATGTTGAATCAATGATAAGAGAACTCGTTGATATTGCGGTTAACATGGTTAGAACCGAAAAAATGGAGGAAATCAAAGATCGCGCAAGAGAACTTGCTGAAGAAAGACTGTTGGACATATTATTGCCAAAGAGGAAGAAGAAAAAACATGACGAAGGCGAAGAATACTATGATGATTACGAAAATGATGAAATGAAGCAAACGAGAGAAAAACTAAGAAAGCAATTACGGGAAGGAAAACTTGATTCAAGGACGATAGAAATAGAAGTATCCTCCCAATCTCTATCTGGTATGCAGATCGTCGGTCCATTTCCTATTGATGATCTCTCAATGAATATGCAAGATTTTATTGAAACGGTGATCCCAAAAAGGTATAAAAAAAGAAAGATGACGATCGCTGAAGCAAGAAATTATCTTATTCAAGAAGAGGCTCAAAAATTAATTGACATGGAGGCAGTTATAAAAGAAGCAAAAAGAAGAGTTGAAAATCTTGGGATCGTGTTTATAGATGAAATTGACAAAATTGCGAATCCAGGTGGTTACACAGTCGGACCCGATGTTTCAAGAGAAGGAGTGCAAAGAGATTTGTTGCCAATAGTTGAGGGTTCAAATGTTATGACAAAATATGGAATTGTGAAAACAGATCATATACTTTTCATAGCTGCAGGTGCTTTTCATGTTGCGAAACCAAGCGATCTTATCCCCGAACTTCAAGGTAGATTTCCGATAAGAGTTGAGTTAAATCCATTAACTGAGGAAGATTTTGTAAAAATTCTCACATTGCCAGAGAATGCTTTGATAAAACAATATAAGGCGCTTCTTGAAACTGAAGGAGTTGAACTTGAGTTTACAGATGAAGCAATACGGGAGATCGCTCGTTATGCAGCTCAAGTAAATGAACAACTTGAAAACATCGGGGCAAGACGACTTCAAACAGTTATGACGACGCTTCTTGAGGATATCTTATTTGACGCTCCAAATTTAAAAGGACAGAAGATTTTAATAACAAAAGAATTTGTCCAGGAGAAACTCGCACCGATAGTTAAAGATCGTGATTTAAGCCGATACATTTTATAAAGTTTAAGCCCTATTGCTATTGATATTTAGTGATAAAATTTTTAACTTAAATCAAAAAAATGTTAAAACATGCCTGTAACGCTTCCGATTGAAGTATACGAGGCATTTGAGAAATCTTTAGGGCGAGAGGATGCTAAGAAAGTTGTAAAATCACTTGAAACGGCGATCTCCGAAGCAACGGAATATAAGTGGGCTGTTTCAAAAGATGAAATAGTAACAGAAATAAGAAACGAGATTAAGGCTTTTGAGTCAAGAATTTATGATGGGTTTGATAATTTAAGAAATGAAATTTACGGTAAATTTGATAGTTTAAGAAACGAAATTTATGATAAGTTTGACAACTTTAGAGCTCAAGTTCACGCTGATATTGAGGCTTTCAAAACTGAGGTTCGCAATGAGATTGAATCTTTTAGAGCAGAAGTCCGTGCTGAAATTAATACTTTCAAAACCGAAGTTCGCGATCAGATTGAATCTTTTAAGGCAGAATTTCGCGCTGAAATTAATACTTTCAAAACCGAAGTTCACAATGAGATTAAATCTTTTAGATCAGAAGTTCGCGCTGAAATTGACGCCTTCAAAACCGAATTTCACAATGAGATTAAATCTTTTAGATCAGAAGTTCATGCTGAAATTGATACCTTCAAAACCGAATTTCACAATGAGATTAAATCTTTTAGATCAGAAGTCCGTGCTGAAATTGATACCTTCAAAACCGAAGTTCATAATGAAATTGAGTTGCTTAGGTCCGAAGTAAGGCGAGATTTTATCACGAAAGAATTGTTTGAATCCAGAATCAGTGAGCTTAGGATGGAAATAAAAGCGGAGTTAACGAAGTTGGATAAAAAATTTACAATAATGTTCGCAGTTTTACTTTTTGTGATCATATTTTTAAACCAGCAAGCTCTTGAATTTATAGCTAGACTTGTTGGGCTTCTGAAATAAAAAGTCAACATATGGCTCAACTTTACATTGAGACTTCACAAAACTTTGACGACTGGGACAAATTCAATTTATCCTCCGCACAATCAAATCCATTCCAAAGCTATGATTGGTTAAAAACCTACAGCGAGTTTTTCAACTTTTCAGTTAACATTTTATTTGTCAAAAAAGGCGAAGAAACAATCGCTGGGCTGATTTATCCTTTGCGAAGGAAACTTTATTTTCGTGTTTCAACGCCGCTTCTTTTTTCGTATTACAGCGGGATATTATTTGGCACTTTCCAAAAAGAGAAACGACAGAAGATCATATCTGAAAAAAACGAAGCAATCCTCAAAATTCACGAGTATTTGAGAAGAGAACTTGATTTCTTTAACTTCAAACTTCATTACACGATTGATGATATCAGACAGTTTAAATGGCTCGGATATAAAATCTTGCCGAGACATACATTTGTACTTTCTCTTGAATCCACCGAAAAGATTTGGGATGGATTTAGCAATTCGTTAAAAAGGAAAATAAAAGATGCTCAAGAGCGCGGTTTGAATGTTGTTAGAACCAAGTGGGCTGATAAACTTGCAGAACATCAAATTTTAAGCTTTGAAAGGACGGGAGGTAGATTTTTTATTGGCTTGGATGAACTCAAACGACTTATTCAAAATCTTGTAGAAAAAAATTTATTGACAGTTTATCATCTCGTTGATAAAAATAATCAAGTGATCGCTTCTCGCGGCGTATCTATATGGAACGGTAAAGCATATGATGTGATTGCCGGGATGGGTGAAAGAGAGATAAACAGCGCAACTCATTTCCTCGTTTGGAAAATACTTGAGGATCTGTCGTCGCAGGGTGTGAGAGAGTTTGATTTCTGTGGCGCGGATATTCAAAGCGTCGCTTTCTTTAAAATGCAATTTGGTGGGGATATTAGAATTTCCTTTGATGTAAGTTTTGCTAAAGGACTTGTGAAATTTTTCATTTGATCAAAAATGCGTGAAAATTTTATAATAGTTAAAAAGGCCGGGTTCGTAAGCTTATCAAAAGTTGTAAATTTGCTTGGGCTTCTTGTTGTGACGATTATATTAGCACGATACTTTACGAGATCTGAATTTGCTTCCTATGATCAATTTTGGCTTATTTTTAACACAATTTTCCCGGTGGCGTCATTTGCGTTTACGAGCTCAATTTATTTTTTCGGATCAAAAGAAAACGCCGGCGATTATATCACGGAGATCTTTTGGTTTTTATTGTTCGTTGGACTTATGGTAACATTTTTTCTTTTTCTGTTAAGTTCTGAAATAGCAAAATTCATAAAAAATCCGAGATTTGCTCAAGATTTTCCTGCATTTGCAATTTTCTCTCTTTTTTCGTTTCCATCAATTGTGCTTGATGCAATTCTAATTTTAAAAAATGAATTTAAAACTTTATTCAAAGTCACGACGCTGACAATAGTTGGATATGCTTTTGCCGTTGTTTTAACTATTTTATATAAAATGAGCGTGGATTTCATTTTTATATGTCTTTCTGTGATTGCGCTTTTCAGATTTGTTTACACTTGGAGTTTGATACGGAAATTTTGGAATGTTAATTTGAAAGGTGGAAATAATTTGTTCCCGCACATAAAAGAGATCTTGCTATTTACATCTCCTCTCATCGTTGGGCATATTGGTGCTTTGGTTTCAAAGCAGGTTGATAAATATATAGTTGCAAATAATTTTCCAAGTGAGGTTTATGCGATTTATACGATTGGGGCGAGGGAATTGCCGATTGTCTCTTTGATAACGAGCTCTTTTGCTTCGGTTGTGTTTCCGGAGATCAGCAGGTTATATGCAAATGGCAGAGGCCTGGATGTTGCTCATCTTATAAGGGATGTCGTTCGCACGACATCAATGTTTATAATTCCAACTTTTTCGTTTCTCTTGTTCTTCGCTGAAGAGTTTGTTGTAATCTTGTTTTCCGAGAAATATGTTGAAAGCACACCAATTTTTAGAATTTATCTTCTGTTTTTGCCAGTGAGGGTTTTGGTTTACAGCTCGGTATTATCGGCGTTGGGAAAGCAGAAAATCTATATGCTCATTTCACTTTTTGATCTTGCTTTTAACTTATCTCTTGGAGTTATTCTTGTTAAAGTAGTTGGTTTAATTGGACCTGCGATTGCGGTCGTTAGTTCAACTTTTGTTGAAGCTTTGTTAATGCTTCTTTATATTTCAAAGGTGCTCGGTGGGATAGGTTTATCAAACATTTTGCCTTTTAGGTTTATGTCGGCTTTATGGATTTCATCTTTGATATTGTCGGTTTTGTGCTATCTTGTGAGCTCGTTGATTCACGGTTTGATTTTAAAATTTATTTTGCCTGCGGTTTTGTTTTCCGTTATTTATCTCTTTCTCGTTGTCAGGTTTTTGAGAAAGATTTGAATTTTTCAATTTTATTTTAAAAATTTTACTCGTAAGAAAACACAAGTAAAAAGTTAAGGAGGAGAGCAAAAATGTCTGAATTTAGAATTGAAAAAGATGCACTTGGCGAAGTAAAAGTCCCATCCTGGGCGCTTTGGGGAGCGCAAACACAAAGGGCTGTTGAAAACTTTCCAATAAGTGGTATAAGGTTTCCGAGGACATTTATCAGGGCAATTGGATTAGTCAAGTATTGTGCAGCAAAAGTTAATTTTGAGCTTGGTTTGCTTGATGAAACGAAAGCGAAAGCTATAATGGATGCTGCGAAAGAAGTTATTGAAGGAAAACTTGATGATCATTTCCCGCTTGATATTTTCCAAACAGGCTCAGGCACATCAACAAATATGAATGCGAACGAGGTAATAGCAAACCGTGCTTGTGAAATTCTTGGTGCGAAAAGAGGCGATAAAAATGTTGTTCATCCGAATGATCATGTTAATCTTGGGCAGTCATCAAACGATGTGATTCCATCTTGCATTCACATCTCAGCGGCAATTGCTGTTGCAGAACAATTGCTTCCAGCACTTGAAAAACTTCGTAAAGCACTTTTAGAAAAAGCGAAAGAATTTGACGATATCGTAAAGACAGGAAGGACACATCTTATGGATGCTATGCCTGTGCGACTTGGACAGGAATTTTCCGGTTATGCTGCGCAAGTTGAACTCGCAATCGAAAGAATCAATTCGGTGCTTCCAAGGTTATATGAGCTTGCTCTTGGTGGAACTGCAGTTGGCACTGGAATTAATACGCATCCAGAGTTTGGAAAGAGAATCGCCGAAGCACTCGCACAAGAAACTGGTATCCCATTTAAAGAAACCAGAAATCATTTTGCAGCTCAAGCATCAATGGACACAGCAGTTGAGTTAAGTGGTGCCCTGAAAGCTCTTGCAGTCGCACTTTACAAAATTGCAAACGATTTGAGATGGATGAACTCAGGTCCTCAAGCTGGGCTTGCTGAAATTCGCCTGCCAGCACTTCAGCCAGGTTCATCAATAATGCCGGGAAAAATTAATCCAGTTATCCCAGAAGCAGTTATGATGGTTTCAATGCAGGTGATAGGAAATGATTCTGTAATAACTTTAGCAGGTTCATCTGGAAATTTTGAACTCAATGTCGCTTTGCCTGTCATTGCTAGAAATCTTTTAGAGTCAATAACTATCCTTGCGAATGCAAGCAATGTTTTCGTTGATAAGTGTATAAATGGAATCGTTGCAAACAAGGAATATATGGAGCGACTCGCAGGACAAAACGCAATTCTTGCGACTGCGTTAACTCCTCATCTTGGTTATGATAAGGCAGCTCAAATTGTTAAAAAAGCAATGGCTGAAAATAAGACGATTCGTGAAGTCGTCCTTGAACTCGGATGGATGAAAGAAGATGAACTTGACAAAATTCTTGATATAAGAAAAATGACGGAAGGTGGATTTGTCGCTGGTGTATCAGCTGGTGGTTAATTCAAAGCTGAGAATTTGAAACTTATAAAGATGTATTAAACCATCCTCCTCCTTGCTTTTTTGTAATAACAGGGCAAGTTGAGAGGATGGATAATGGTTGGTCTATTTTTAGTGGGATTTTATTTTTAAAACAAAAACTTGGGATGAGAGATGAAAATAGAAAAAATACAAAAAACTCTTTCAGAACTCGGGCTTGATGGATGGCTTTTTTATGATTTTCATAACAGGGATAAAATTGGGATGAAAATTTTAGGCTTTCCATCTCAAGGGCTTGCGACAAGAAGATGGTTTTATCTTGTCCCGAAAGAAGGCAATCCGATAAAACTTGTTCATAGAGTTGAACCAGATAAACTTGATTTTCTTCCCGGAGAAAAACACTATTACTCTGGTTGGCGCGAGTTATATGAAAAATTGAAGCAAATACTTGGTGCTCCAAAGAAGATCGCAATGCAATATTCACCTTTGAATTCTATCCCGTATATTTCAATTGTTGATGCTGGGACTATTGAACTTATCAGAAGCTTTGGGCATGAGGTTGTTTCTTCTGCAGATCTCGTTCAGATCTTTGAAGCATTGATTGATGAAGAAACTATCAAAACTCATTTTGAAGCAGGGAAGCTCATTGATGAAACGCTTGATGAAGCATTTGAAGAAATAAGAAAGGCAGTTAGAAGTGGAAGATATAAAACGGAATACGAGATTCAGCAATTTATATTGAAAAGGTTTCACGATAAAGGTCTAACTTCAAACGAGGATGCGCCGATCGTTGGAGTGAATGATCATCCCGCTAATCCACATTTTTGCCCAACTCCTGAAAACGCAAGGGAGATAAAACCAGGCGATAAACTTTTAATTGATTTATGGGCGAAGAAAAATCAACCTGGTTCTATTTTTTATGATATCACATGGTGTGCGTTTATAGGTGATAATCCCCCCGAAGATTATGTTGAGGCATTCCATATAGTTAGAGATGCAAGAAGAGAAGCCTTGAAGTTCTTACAAGATCGCTTGAGCAGGAATCAGGAAGTCGCTGGTTGGGAAGTTGATGATGTCGCAAGAAGATATATTCAAGAAAAAGGTTATGGTGAGTTCTTTACACATCGCACGGGACATTCAATTGGTGAAAATGTCCATGGAAATGGAGCTAACATTGACAATTTTGAAACTCAAGATTTGAGAAAACTTGTCCCCGGTTGTCTTTTCTCGCTTGAACCAGGAATCTACATTCCTGGAAAGATGGGAGTTAGATCCGAGGTAAATGTCTACATTAACTCAAAAAAAGAGGCATTTATAACAGGGAGGGAACAACAAGAACTTGTTTTAATCTATTGAAAACCAAAGTTGGAGCGCGAAATGTTTTTAACAGCGATTATTATTTATCTGTTGATTTTGCTTATTGTTGGTATTACAAAAACGAGATCTGTCAAAACTCAAGAAGATTTCATGGTTGCTGGAAGGAAAACACCTGTCTATAAGCTTGTTGGAACTTTGCTTGCGACATGGATCGGATCTGGAAGCATAATTGCGGGCGCAGGACTGGCTTACAGAGTTGGGTTTTCAGAATTGTGGCTTTCTGCTGGTGCTTGGGTTGCTATTGTGATAGTTTATTTCCTTGCTGGTAGAGTTAGGAAAATTGCTCAATATACCATGCCTGATATACTTGAGCAAAGATATAATAAGTGGGCAAGAATTTTAGGAACTATAACGATTGTAATTGCATATGTGACGATCGCAAGTTATCAATTCAAAGGTGGAGCTTTCGTTTTAAATTTAGTTACTGGACTGCCAGTTGAACAGGGAATTATAATTACTGCTATTTTTGTAATTATATTTACAGCTCTTGCTGGACTTATCTCAGTTGTCACAATGGATGTGATAAATGGAACTTTAATGTTGCTTGGCATTGGTCTTGCGGTGCCGATAGTTTTGTACAACATCGGAGGTTGGACAGCTGTAACAGAAACACTGCCTCCAGATAGGTTTGCAATTTTCGGGCAAAAGGATTTCATCTGGGCTATGGGTGTATTCTTTCCGACATTTTTCCTTCTTTTAGGTGAATCAAGTATGTATCAGAAATTTTTCAGCGCAAAGGATGCTAAATCCGCAAGACAAGCGGTTATTTTTTGGGTTATCGGTACAATTATAATTGAAACTTCAATCACAGCTCTTGCCGTCTTCGCAAGTGTTAAGTTCAAATTGCAAGAGTCAGAAAAAGTTATATTACATCTTGCAACTCATGGAAATGAAATTGGGCTTCCAACTATCGTTGGGATAATGTTGATAGTTGCAGCGATGGCAATTATAATTTCAACGGCAAATAGTTTCCTTTTAACGCCGAGCACAAATCTTGTGAGGGACATATATCAGAGATTTATAAATCCAAATGCTTCGCATAAACAAATAATCACTTTACAGAGAATTTTGATAGTGGTTCTTGGATTTCTTGGTTATCTTCTCCTCACTCGGTTTCAAACGGTTTTGCAAATGGCTTTAACTGCATACACGATGATTGGTGCGGGATTAACACCTGCGCTTCTTGCGGCATTTCTTTGGAGAAGAGTTACAACTGCAGGAGGGGTTGCAAGTATCGCCACGGGAATGGGGATAACTTTGATCATAACACTTATAAATATGTTCAGGAAGAAACCATTGCTTGAAGCAGATTACATCGTTTTGCCAGCAGCTGCAGGATCAATTCTTGTTTTGATAGTTGTAAGTTTGTTAACACCTCCAGATCCACCAGAAAAATGGAAGCCATTCATTGAAAATAAAAGTTAATTTTACGAATCGTGAGAAAGATTTTAATTTTGATGCTTTTAATTCATTCTTTTGCCTTAGCACAGCCAGAAAATCTTGAGGTACTGCATAGGAAAACATTTGAAAAGATAAAATTTATATCTGATACATCAAACGGTGTGGTTGGCGTTGCGGTGAAAAATCTCGTCACGGGCGAGACATTTTTTATAAATGAAAACCTGATCTTTCCGCAAGGAAGCGCCATAAAGATACCGATTTTGATTGAAGTTTTGAAACAAGCAAACGAAGGTAAATTTAAATTGACTGACAAAATTAAAATAGAAAAGAAACATCAAACTGGTGGAAGCGGTGTGCTTAAGGAATTCGGAGATGGGCTTTCGGAGTTGAGCATCTATGATCTTGCTGTTTTGATGATCACTGTAAGTGATAATACTGCAACGAATATACTTATTGATCTCGTCGGGATGGAAAATGTTAATAAGACGCTTGTTAATCTTGGATTAAAGTACACGAAACTACAGCGCAAAATGATTCGTCCTGACGCATCTGCGAGAGGTGAGGAAAATCTATCAACCCCCGCTGAAGCAATGAAGCTAATGGAAATGCTTTATAAAGGGGAAGTGATAAACAGGGAAATTTCTTCACAGGTTCTTGAAGTACTTAAAAAGGAAAAAGAAACAAATTTAGGCAAGTACCTTCCGCCTGAGGTTAAGGTTGCCAGCAAACCGGGCGGAATAGAAGGTGTAACTTGCGAATGGGGATTAATCTATCTTCCAAGACATCCTTATGTTATCGTCGTAATGAGCAATTATAACTTGAAACCATCAGGTGAGGTCATAGCGCAAATTTCAAAAATTATTTATGAACATTTCTGGCGAATTTCGCTCTCTACAAAGTATGGGACAAGGGTCCCGCTTGAGTTGTTGAAGTGATAGTATGCATAGATATGCTT
Source organism: Candidatus Kryptonium sp. (assembly GCA_025060635.1). Taxonomy (NCBI): domain Bacteria; kingdom Pseudomonadati; phylum Candidatus Kryptoniota; genus Candidatus Kryptonium; species Candidatus Kryptonium sp. The sequence goes on from JANXBN010000004.1 coordinate 102,557, forward strand.
TCAAATTTCAAAAAATTTAGGAGAAACTTATTTCGCCTGTGCTTCGGAAGAGAAGTTTTGTGAAATCGTGATAAATGTTTCCTTTAAATTAGAGATTTTTTTGGCTTTTGGAATCCCTTCGCTTTTCTTGACTTTTTCCGAAAAGTTTATCAATTTAAAAATGAACGAAAACAAAAAATCGCTCTATCCATGAGAGTTTTTTACAATCTAATCCTTCTGATCTTGTCCCTACCAGTTCTTCTTTTCACTCAAACTGAAGAATGGGTATACAAAAAATCAATTGTTTTTCCTGCAACCGATACTGCATATGTTAGACCATTCTTGTGCGCGGTTGATGCTAGTGGGAATTTGTGGGTTATTTCTTCAAAAGCAACTGATACATCAGCTCACAATGCTTTGTGGAAAGCTGGACCGAATGACGATGTTTTTACACTTGTTTATAATTATACCGCAAGATTTGATACAACAAATGTGCATTCGCTTCGGGGTATAACGACAATTCAAAATGATGTTTTGGTGGTTTTCAGACAACCAGCTGCAATAAATCCTGCGGGTGTTTCAGGTCTTGATTATTTTAAAAATGGAAACCCACAACAAAGAGTAAGATATGGTTTCGGTTTTGGGCAAGCTGGATATGGAACTTTTGTTTTTGGTTTAAGTGCTACAAAAGATAGTTTTGTTTATGCCGGAACTACTTATCAAGCGGGAAATCCTGGTCCAACACCCAGAGTTTATAATTTTACAAGTAGAACGATTACAAATTCGTCTGGAAGCGCTGATCCAGGTGTTTATGTTCCGCCACCATTTTATGCAAGTTGTCCAGGTGGGTATAGCGCAGCTGGTGCTGATGTCATTCGTGATATTGCTGTTATTCCAAATGGGGATTATAATAATCCAAACACTCCATTTTACACATCAAGAAATAGCTCTGAAGATAATCCAACCGCTGGAAATGTGGCCGTATGGACTGGCGGAACTCAAATTGAACCAAAGAACTACAGAGGTCAAGCTTTGACAGATTTTGCTGGATTCCTTGCTCTCGGAAGATTTGTACCATCTGGAATTTATGTTGATAAAAAGGGAAGATTATGGGTTTGCAGACCTGATTCTGGATTTCAAACTGTTAAGGCATTTGAGGTCGCTGGGAACTTCGCTATGGAAGTTTTAACTCTTGAAGGGGCGCCGTTCGTGGCACCATGTGATGTCGCTTTAAGTCCTGATGAATCGCGAGTTTATGTAATTGATATGTTTGCAAGAAGAGCTTTTGTATTTGAGAAAGTGACAAGCATCGCTGAAAAGAGCAATGTTCCAGAAACTTTTTATCTTCACCAAAACTATCCAAATCCTTTTAATTCGTCAACGGCGATCATTTACGAAATCCCAAGAGATGGTTTCGTTAGAATAAACATTTATAACTCGCTTGGTCAAAAGTTGACATCACTTGTTAATTCAATTCAAAGCGCTGGAAAACACATCGCAAGCTTTAATGCAGAGGGTTTGCCAAGCGGTGTTTATTACTATCAACTTGAGTTTGATAATTTCAAATCCTCAATTAAGAAAATGGTTTTGATAAAATAATTTTACTCTTCAGCCATGAAGTTCGCAAAAGCATTATTTTTGATTTTCATTTCTTTATCTGTTTCATTTGCTCAAACTCCGAAGGGGAAAATTTTTGGCAAGGTCATTGATAAAACTACAGGGGAACCGCTTCCCGGAGCGAATGTCCTGATAGAAGGGACAACCATGGGAGCTGCTGCGAATTTTGATGGTGAATACTTCATCATAAATGTGCCACCAGGCAGATATAATCTCATAGCAAGTATGGTTGGGTATAAAAAAATGATCGTTAAAGATGTAGCTGTATATGTTGATAGAACAACAACGGTAAATTTTCAACTTGAGCCTACAGCAATTGAGGTTGAGCCAGTGGTAGTTGAAGCCAAGAGACCAGTTATAGAGAAAGATAAAACTTCTACATCGGTGAACATAGAATCAAGAGAAATTGAAAGCGCTCCGATTGAGGGGTTAAAGCAAATTCTTGAGTTAACAGCTGGAATTATACAAAATCCAAATGGCACTTTCAGCGTTCGCGGCGGTGGTTCTTATGAATTAAATTTCATGATAAATGGCGTTGAGCAAATAACAACTAACACCGGTGTTCCAGGTTATAGCTTCGCATGGGATAAATCAAACAACTCTTGGAAGTATGATTACAATCCACTTGCAGTTGCACAAATGGAAATAATTTCAGGAGGTTTTAGCGCTGAATATGGCAATGCTCAATCTGGTGTTGTTAAAGTTGTAACTAAAGAAGGAGGAACGAGATTGTCTGGCGAGTTCCGCTTTGAATATAGACCGCCTGGTCAGTATCATTGGGGACCGTATCTATACGGTCCTGAAACTGTTGAATGGAAAAAGTGGGGGACTATTGAAAGATGGAAAATGGCATATCCTGATTCCTCCGATACTTGGATTTATAAGATGTGGCGAAAGTGGGTTGAAAATCATTCACCTAACCCGGATGGAGGACCAAACCCGCTTGGAGTTTATGATTATAGAAAACTTTCGTATAGAAGATTTTTACTTGGTTTCGGCGGTCCACTTGGCTCAAGCCCAGAAGCATTGAGATTTTTTATCTCCGCTGAATATAGAGAAAAACCAACAAGAATTCCAACGATTGAAAGAGTTCAAATTTATCAAAATTATACCTTAACTTTATCTTGGAATCCTGTGCCAAAGCATAAATTTAAGTTGATGGGTTTGTATCAGTATTATCGTGGAGGTTTGTTTTCTGGGTCGGATGATATTCGTTGGGCTGGGAGAGATGGGGCTTGGAAATATGTGCTTGTGACAGATTCACCAAGAGATGAGATAACAAATACTCAAAGCTTCACTTGGACATATGCGATAAATCCGCAATCATTTTTTGAATTGACTGCTTATCATTCAAGAGAAAGATATATAGTTCTCGTTTTGCCAGTTCCACAAAGACCAAGTTATTTAAGAGATGATGTTTGGTCTATTCCGCCTGGACCTTGGGATGAAGGATATAGAACTGTTTATTCATTCACTACTCTCTACGGTCAGGATGCTAGAACCGATGCTTGGAGCATATATGGCGATTACACAAATCAAATAACACCAAGATTTCAGATAAAAGCCGGATTTAAGTTCAATTACTGGGATACATATTACAGTGCCGTTTCAAGCTTCGCAGCAAATGCATTTATTTCAAGAACTGGATATGCGGAGTATTACAAGGCGTTTCCATATTATGTTGCTGGTTATATTCAAAGTAGGTTTGAATATGAGGGAATGGTCGCGAACATAGGCGTTAGAGTTGATGGGTATAATTTTAATACGGAAATTCCGTATAATAGATTTAATCCATTTTATCCCGCTCTTGGAGCTGAATCAATAGGCGACCCGCGAACCAAACAAACAAAGGGTCATACAAGGATCTCTCCAAGGTTTGGAATTTCATTTCCGATCGCTGAAAACACGGCTTTTAGGTTACAATATGGACATTTTTATTCAATGCCTACATTTAAAGAAGCATTGATGAGAACAACAGAGCTCGGGTGGATTGCTTATGGTAATGGTAATTTGGGACCAAAGCAAACTATAAGTTATGAATTTGGTCTTCAACATAGTTATAGGAATACGCATAGAATTGATATAGTTGCGTATTATAACGACAGGGTTAGACAAGTTGGACCTCTATACATTTATGCTCCAAGTGCTGGAATTAGAAGAAATAAACGATATCTCACATATGAAAACAACTCTTATGGTGCATCCAAAGGAATTGAAATCACAATTGATAAAGTAGCTCCGGGACGATGGGGTTACAGATTAACTTACAGTTTATCAAGGACAACCTTCGGATACTACGGACCGCGAGCTCTGTGGTCGGACGATCCAAATGATCCGAGAAATTATCAGGAAAGAAATCAAGCTAATGACTTTTTATCTTACGATGACAGAACTCATACATTTAGAGCCCTTGTAAGTTATGCTATTGAAAAAGGCGGTGGGATTGAAATTTTCGGCATCAAGCCGTTTTCGGATTTAGTTGTTAGTTTGACATACACAGCGCAAAGCGGAACACCATTTACCTATGTAACAAGTTATGATGAATTTAAAGATGTCGTTAATAACCGTCGTTATCCGCTTGAGGCGAAATTTGATCTCAACTTAACAAAACGAATCTACTTTGGTAAACAGAATATTCTTGTTGGAATTAGAGTGATGAATTTGTTTAATAACAAATGGTTAACACCGTTTTCATCTCAGGATGATTTAAGAGATTGGGTTGAGAGAAATATAACACCTGATATGCTAAAGCCAGGTGAAGATCCTCTAAATCCAAGGGCAAGCTATAAGTTCAATTATTTCACCACATATCGCAATGTTCCAAGGGAGATCTACTTTACAATAGGTCTTGGTTTTTAAAAGAAATACCTTACAAGAATGAAAAAAATTTTGCTTTTGACATTTGCGTTTATATCTGCTCTTCAAGGGCAAGTCTCATCTCCTCTTCTTAGTTTAAAAAGAGGAATGCTTTGGGAATCTTTTTACTATGGCAAGATTTGTGCTCCGTTTAATAATTGGCAGAGAATAAATTATGGTATGGATTGGCCCGGGTTTGATCCTGAATGGGTTGGTGCAGATATAGGAGGTGCAGCATCGCATATCGTCACGGGTGGATTCATAATCGCAGGGCTTGATTCAACTGGTAAAGTTATTGCTGCTGAAGATTGGGCAATGTATGCAGGAAGCGTTTCTCCAGAGCCAGGAGCAAAATATATTGTTAAAAAACATACAAAAATTGAAAACCACTGGCAGACCAAATTTCCAGGGCCAGAGGAGATAATTGAAAGCGTTTGGGAGTATAATCCAAATTATCAACCCCAATATCAAGGAGACATGCCTTTACCTGTCAGAGTTGAAAGAAAAGCTATGCAATGGAGTGGATCTCAAGCTGACGAAAACTACATAATAATTGAATATGTGATAAAAAACATAAGCAATGAGCTTGCGCCTAATGATAAATTTGGGCTTTACAATGCGACCATCTACAGAATGTACATTCTCTTTACCTATGCTTTTTCAATAAATTCAAGAGCGTGGAGAATTCTATTTTATCCGCAATATAGCGAGGGAGCGAGGAATAATCGCTTTTTCTTTATCCCTGCTGAGAGATTACTTTTCGGTTATGCAGATGATTTCCCTGCAACGGTTGAGCGTAATGAGAAATACGGTTATTATAGTCAAGGTGGACCGCAAAGGAAAGGTGAATGGCTTGCCCCAGGATATCCAGGTTTAAGATTTCTTTATATTTCCCCAGATAGCACACGCAGAGCAAATAGGATAAATGGTTATGCTTGGTCCGCTGCTGATGATAGAATTGATCTTTATGGTCCTTTTGGAACAGCAGGCATCGGTCTTGATGGTAGATACGCCATTTGTAGGGATCCAAGAAATGCTTCCTCACCTGTTATATCACCTTCAGATCCACTATGGACAACCAGAAGAATGTGGTCACTTGTTTCACTTGGACCCTGGACTTTAAGACCAGGTGATACGATAAAAATTGTTACAGCAGAGGTAATCGGTGGAATTTCATATAAAGAAGCAGTTGATCCAAACATTGGAGCTTCATTGGTTGGTAGTAAGGGATATAATGAACTTCTAAAAAATGCAAGACGAGCTCAATTCAATTATGACAATAGATATAATGTACCTGACCCACCTCCAGCTCCGTATTTCACAATCCGACTCTTTGATGAAAAAGAAGGAGTTATAGCAAATGTCATTGAGTGGTATGATTCCGTTGAGGCAATTCCTGATCCAGACTATTCAGGAACTGAGGCGTTTGATCTTGTAGGTTATAGAATTTATCGCTCTAATTATTTACCAATCGGTCCTTGGGAACTTGTGGCTGACATCAAAAAGAGAGATCCAAAGTATTATGATCCTGTGAAACGAAAATATAAATTTGTTGATACTACGGTGACAATTGGATTTAGCTATTACTACGCAATTACAAGCTACGACACAGGACATGCGTCTTGGCCTCCAAACTTGTCAGCAAGGTTTCCAGAAACTGGTTCAAATCGTGTTCCACCAATGGAAAGTTCAATTTACGCAAATCGCAAAATTGTTCCATTTAAGGCAACTATACCAGCTACAAGTGAACTTGATAAAATTCTCGTTGTCCCAAATCCATTTGTGGCGCGCTCTGGATTTGTGAATCCAAGAGATGTTGATGTAATTCAATTTGTAAATATCCCAAGCCCATGCGTAATAAGAATTTACACTATTAGAGGAGACCTTGTAAAAACAATTTATCATAACGATGGTTCCGGTATTGCTTCGTGGAATCAGGTAACAGATTATGGACAATATGTTGAAAGTGGGATATATATTTATCACATTGAAACCCCCGAAGGTAAAAAGAAAATCGGTAAGTTTGCAATAATAAGGTAAACAATAAACAGGGTTTAACAATGAAAAAAGTTTTGCTATTTTTGTGTCTATCTCTAAACCTTGTCTTTTCGCAGACATTTAAAAAAGTTGGTACAACTGGTTATGTTTTTCTTGAAATTCCAGTAAGCACAAGAGCAAGCGGGGTTGGTGACGCAGGTGTCGCTTTGTTTCATACAAGTGCGGATGCAATTTTTATAAATCCAGCTCTTACTGGATTTACAACAAAAAAACAATCCCTTAATTTCACATTTGCAAATTGGCTTGCAGATGTAAAGCAAATGGCATCAGCTTATACGATAAAACTTGGCAATGCTGGCGTTTTTGGAATTGGACTTGTTCATTTTGATTTTGGAACTATGCAAGGAACTGTTAACGCTAATCCAGATCAACCTGGAAATTATATTATAACTGAAACTTTTTCAGCTGATGCCCTTGCTTTTGGAATATCATATTCTAAAATGTTAACCGATAGATTCTCATTTGGCGGTTTTGTTAAGTATGTTAGAGAAAAAATTTGGGTCTATAAATCCGAAAATTTCGTTTTTGATGTCGGGGTTCTATACTTCACTGGCTTTAGAAGCTTAAGGATAGCAGGAGCAATTCAAAATTTCGGCGTTGATAGTAAATATATCGGTGACTCTTTTAAGATGCCAGTGATGTTTAAACTTGGGATCGCTGGTGAAATTATAGGTGAATATAATCAACCAACTAAACTTTCATTAATGATAGAAGCTTTGCATCCAAGTGATTCGCCTGAGAAATTGAACCTCGGAATTGAATATTCATATAAGAATTTTTTGAGTTTGAGGGGTGGATATAAACTTAACTATGATGAAGAAAACTTTACGCTTGGTTTGGGTTTAAATGGCTCAAGCGCACGAATACCAGTCAACCTTGACTTTTCATATCTTAACTTCAATCGCCTTGGCTCGGTTGTTAGAGTTGGGGTTGGAATTGAGTTTTGAAGATCTCAAGCATGAAATGAAATCCACTTACTAAACCGAAGGTTTATGATCTCGCCCATTTGAGGGGCTTTCATTTGATTAAGTTGTAAATCTTTTTTAAAATTAAAAAAGTCAAAACAAAGTAGAGGAGCTATGAAAGTTCTTTCACTGCGAACTGAAAAGGAAAATTTCATCGGAATCATTTACGACGAGAGCGGGCGAATTCTAAATCTAACAGACGCGCTTCCACTTTATCAAAAACTTAAAAATCAAATTGACGATTTCCCACATATAAAAACTGTAACCGAGCTTTTCAGGGAACAGCTGTTTAACATTGATCTTTTCAAAAGGGTCATTGACTTCGTTGAAAAGCATAATCTAATGGAATATCTTTTTGTGAAAGAATCATTCAAATATAACGCTCCCGTTGAGTTTCCACCGAAATTTATCTGTTTAGCTAAAAACTACGAAGAACACGCGAAGGAATTCGGTTCAACACCACCTTCCGAAGAACCAGTGATTTTCGCTAAAAGTGGAACATCTGTCATAGGACATCTTGAAACGATCTATATCCCAACTAATGTCGGAAGAATTGATCACGAGGTTGAACTTGCAATTGTGATAGGTAAAAGAGGAAAAAGAATTAAAAAAGAAAATGCATGGAGCCATATCGCCGGATATACAATCGTTATAGATGTCACTGCCCGAGATATTCAAAGAAAAGATGTCCAAGCACAACATCCTTGGTTTAGATCAAAAAGTTTTGACTATTTCGCTCCGATGGGACCATGGATCGTTACCGCTGATGAAATTCAACCCCCAATTGAACTTGATATAAAACTTTGGGTTAACGATGAACTCAGACAAAACTCAAACACGAAAAATATGATTTTTGATATTCCAACCATAATTGAATCCATAAGCAAATACATGACCCTCTATCCAGGTGATGTAATCTCAACTGGAACGCCTGAAGGAGTCGGGCCTATTAAGCCAGGTGATAAGATAATAGCGCAAATCCAAAAAATTGGGGAACTTGTAAATTATGTTGAAGCAGACATAGAATAAAACTTAACACTTAAAACTATGCGGAGAAAAGAGTTTTTAAAATCAATGGCTTTATTAACTTTCTCTCAATTTTTACCTGACTTAAAGTTCAAGGCAAGTTACTCCAGCGTTGAAAACTTCATAGAACAAATCTCAAATCTTGAACCTAAAAACTCAAATTTCTGGAAGTTAGTTCGTGATCAATTTCCGATACCTAAAGATTATGTTTATTTAAACACGGGAGGACTTGGCTCGTCTCCGTATGTTGTTAGTCAGAAAGTTAAAGAGGAGATGGATAACCTTGACAAATACCCAACACCAAATCATGATCTACAAAGATGGTGGAAGGTTAAAGAAAAATGTGCAAATCTTTTAAATTGTGAAAAAGAAGAGATTGCTCTTGTTAGCTGTGCAACGGAGGCAATAAATATAATCGTGAATGGACTCCCTTTGAGAAAAGGTGATGAGGTCATACTTACAACCCATGAGCATGTCGCCGGAAATTTACCTTTGTTAAACCGAGCTAAAAGAGATGGAATTATACTTAAAACATTTGAACCTGATTTGAAAAATTGGGCTGGAAATGTAGAAAGAATTGAAAAACTAATAACGAAAAAAACAAAACTAATTTTTGTAAGCCATATAACTTGCACCACAGGTCAACGACTACCAGAAAAGGAAATTTGCAAACTTGCTAAGGATAAAGGATTGTGGGTTTTTCTGGATGGTGCTCAAGTTCCCGGAATGATGCCTGTAGATGTTAAGGAATATGATTGTGATTTTTACACAACAAGCGGGCATAAGTGGCTCCTTGGTCCAAAGAGAACTGGAATCCTTTATGTTAAGAAGAAAAATCTTGACCTCATTCAACCTATAACTGTTGGTGGATATTCAGATGATGGATATAGCATTGAAAAGAACGAACTCAAGTTCCAACCATCTTCTCAAAGATTTGAGTATGGAACTCAAAACCCAGCTCTATTTTTTGGGCTTGAAACAGCAATTGATTTTTTGAATGCCATCGGAATTGAAAATGTTTGGATGCACAATAGGGCGCTTGCCGAAACCTTCTACCAAGAACTTTTGAAAATTCCAAATGTTGATGTTCTATCGCCAGTTGATGAAAACTTCAGAACCGCTATGATAAGTTTTAAAATGAAAAATTTAAGTTATGACAAAGTTGTTTCATATCTCATGGAGAAAAGAATAAGAGTTAGGCCCGTCACAGAGGGCAATCTAATGGCTGTGAGGGTTTCTTTCCATGTTTATAATAACGAGATGGATGTTGCGAAAATTTTGAATGAAATCAAGAACCTCGCTCAGTTGTGATGCGAAAGTTCATATCTTTTCAGTTTTTCATATATTCAAGATAAGTTGATTGATGTGATGGATCAGCGATGATTAATTTTTTGTAGATAGATTCTTTATTTTTTGCGGTTTTAAAAATTTCCGCAAGCTCCAAATACTTTGCATCAAAGAAAAGTTTCACAAGAGTTGAAGTTGGGTTAACATTTTTCTTTATGTTTATCATTACATCAATCACAGAATCAATCGTTGCAAGAGCATCCGCAGGGCGTTTCTGGAGAAGATCAAGCCCATTGTAATGGTAATCATACATTGCTTTCCTGAAATCAGCGTATTTTGAATCAAGCAGTTCGTCTATGAGATTAAATCTACTAAATCCAGATGTAACTTTTTGCCAACCTCTTGAATACCGCGAAGATTGAGCGTTTGTGCAAATTCTAAATGCCTTTTCAAAAAATTCCGTCCCACCGAAAGGTTCATAAGTGTCAAAATCATAACCGATGATAATATACATGTAGAAATCAATTAAGCTTAAAAGTGGATCAAAACGAAATTCATCGTGATACATCGGCTGGTTTTTGTCGTAGTAAAAATCAACTTTATCATCAAGTATTCTCAAAACAGCCGTGCTTTTATCCGAATCATAAATTTGCCTCTGTGAACCTATAAAAATTTGTGCTTGATAATTATTTCCGCTCGCTGATGTGAAAAAGATATTCATAGTGCATTGAATTTTTTGACCCCCGAGATCAACATTTGTCCATTTATAAGTGTTAATGTATCGCTCAATTTTTTCAGCGAAGTCAGATAAATCAGATTTATTTTGGGGCGGTAATTGTTCAAAATTAACAGTGACTTTACATTCAATTTCCTGTGCCGATGAAGAGTAAAAAAGTAGGAAAAGTAAAAGGATAAAGCAGAAAAGCTTCTTCGTCATGATGCTTTATCTTTTATCTTTTCCAGAAGCTCTTTTGCCTCCTTCCTAAATTGGGGGTCATCTTCATCTTCCGTTGGTAATTCTTGGATTTTCATTAAATGTTCTTTTGCTTTTTTGTAATTTTTAACTTCAATGTAAGCTTTTGCAGCGTCAAGTCGGAACATGATAAAGGTTGGTCTTAGGCTTATTGCCTTCTCAAAGTTTTTTATTGCGTCGTCATAATTTGCCCATCCGAGACCAAGTGGTGCGCGGAATAGTTTTGGTTTTTCACATAGCTTTGCATGAGTTCTCCCAAGGATATAATAAGCAGCGCTGTTATTTGGATCAAGTTGGATCGCCTTTTCAGCATCTTCTTTAATTTTTTTTACGATATCAATTGATTCCCAAACACCTTTGAAGAGCGCAATTCTACCTAAGGCAATAGCTCTTCGTGTGTAGCCCATTGAGCCGTTAGGATTTACTTGAATTGCAAGATCAGCGTACTCCTTTGCTTTTTCATACATTTCAAGTTGTTTTTGTTTCTCTTCTTTTGTTCTCGCTGGAAGATGCTCACCAATATCAACATAAACTTTGCTTAACTTCCAAAGGACATCATAGTTTTTGGGGTCAATTTTATATGCTTCAAGATATTTCTCTAATGCTTTGTAATTGTCAAATTTCTTCTCGGAATATTCATCACCTTCGGCGATAAGTTGTTTTAGTTTTTCACTTGATTGAGAAAACAGGAGAGCAAATGAGATAATTAATAAAGCTATGACTCGTGAGAAATATCTCATTTTTGGCTCCAAATTTGTTTTACTGGTTTATCAATCGCCCATTTTCAATCTACGGATTTCATCCCGAATTTGGGCAGCTTTTTCGTAATCTTCTTTCTTTATTGCTTCTTCAAGTTGTTTTTGTAGCTCAGCGATTCTTTCTTCTTTTGAAGTTGGCTTTGGAGTTCGTTTTGGCGTTGGGGGTTGAGGAATATCTTCGTCAGGGAATGGAGATTCTTCTTCCTCGGATTCGTCAACCTGTGATTCCTCTGGAGCGAAGCTTGCTTCGTCCATAACTTCTTCATTTACATAAATCGGTGCCCCACACCTTAGCGCAACGGCAATTGCATCGCTTGGCCTTGAATCAATTTCATATGTCATACCATTTAATTCAATATAGATCTTTGCGTAAAATGTCCCATCTTTTAAATCTGTTACCACGACCTCAAGTATTACAGCTCCAATTCCATCAAGTATGTTTTTTATCAGATCGTGCGTCAAAGGACGCGGTGGTTTTATTCCTTCCATTTCAAGAGCGATTGCTTGCGCTTCAAATGAGCCAATGATTATAGGAAGTCGTCTATCACCACCAACCTCTTTCAAAATCAAAGCATAAGAGCTTGGCCCTGTGGGCGTTGCAGATAATCCAACTATGTCTACTTGAATTTTTTTCACTTTAAATCAATCCTCCTTGTTTTTAAAGTTTTACTTTCCAAGAACTTTTTTCAGTTCTTTAATCAGAGCGGGAACAACCTCAAACAAATCTCCTACTATTCCGTAATCTGCAACTTGAAATATCGGCGCGTCTTTATCTTTATTTATTGCAACTATTACTTTTGATGAAGACATTCCAGCAAGATGCTGAATCGCTCCTGATATTCCAACTGCAATGTAAAGTTTAGGTGAAACTGTTTTACCTGTTTGACCAACCTGTTCGTCATGTGGACGCCATCCCGCATCTACTACTGCTCTTGAAGCACCAACCGCTGCACCGAGGACATCAGCAAGTTCTTCAATAAGTTTAAAGTTCTCTGGTGCTTTTAAACCTCTTCCACCAGCAACAATTATATCAGCTTCTGTGACATCAATTTTTCCTTGAGTTGCTGCTATCGTTTCAAACGCAACGACTTTAAAATCATCGTCATTTAAATTTATTTCAATTTTCTCAAGGCTTGCAACTTTACCATCCTTTTCGCCAACTGGAAAGACATTAGGTCTTAAAGTGAAAATTTTTTTATCAGAGTTAATTTTTACTTTTATAAAAGCTTTACCAGCATAAACAGGTCTTGTTGCGATTACTTCACCATTTTCAACTTTCAAATCGGTACAGTCAACAGCAAATCCAGCGTTAATTTTCCCAGCTACTCTCGGAGCAACCTCCTTACCCATAGCTGTTGCGGACATGAAAAGATAATCAGCTTCAACCTTTTGCATCACTTCTGCTATAACTTTAGCATATGCAGTTAAAGAATACTGACCAAGTCTTGAATCTTGAACAATTAAAACTTTTTCAGCGCCATAATCCCCAAGTTCAGGTGCTATTTTTTCAACATTTTCGTCCCCAATTACAAGTGTATAAAATTCAGCTGATAATTCATCTGCAACTCTTTTACCAGTTCTTACTGCCTCAAAGGCGGACTTTTTAAATTTTCCTTCCCTTTGTTCAGCAAATGTTAAAACTCTTTTCGCCATCTTTTCACGATTTAAATTTGTTTTAAAATAATTATTCCCGAAGTATTTTGCAACTTTAAAATTTCAAATTACTTTAGCTTCCTCTCTTAACAAACGAACAAGTTCTTCAACTGCATTTGCATCTGTGCCAAGAATTCTTCCTGCCTTTTTCGGTGGCGGAAGCAACATTTCAATGACCTCGGCTTTATTCTCAAATTTTACCGCTTCTCTTTCTTCAACTGGTTTGCTCTTTGCTGCCATTATACCTTTGAGGGAGGGATATCTTGGTTCATTTAAACCCCGTTGAGCTCCAATTATTATCGGTAGCTTCCCACGAATCCTTTCTCTCCCGCCTTCAATTTCTCGCTCAGCTATGATTGTTCCATCTTGATTAATTTCAAGTTTAACAACGACAGTAATTGAAGGTATTCCAAGTAGTTCCCCAACTAAACTTGGCATAGCTTGGTTATCGTAATCAATTGATTGTTTTCCGAAGAAAATAATATCTGGTGAAATTTCCTTTAAAACTTCAGCAAGTGCTTTCGCAATTGAAAATGTATCTCTTTGTGAATCGTCCTTAAGTAAAATCCCTCTATCAGCTCCCATTGCTAAAGCTCGCCTTATCACCTCCACATTTTCACTTCCACCAAGTGAAATCACAGTAATTTCGCCTCCAAATTTCTCCTTCACTCTCAACGCTTCCTCAACTGCAAATTCATCATATGGATTTAAAATGTAGTTCACCCCAGTTTTGTCAATTGTTTTACCATCTGCACCAATTTTTACTTTTGTTTCTGTGTCTGGAACCCGATTTACGCAGACAGCAATTTTCATAGGTTGATTTAATTTTGTTTTAAATCAAATTTGATTCTTTTCCTCAAGGAGCTTAAAAAACACACTAAAAAATACTTATTTTCCCAAAATGTTCCAACTTAAATTTGGCCGAAAAACAAAAATCCACACCAATGAGCTCAACACCAAAAGAATTAATTGCTCGTTTAGTTGAAGATTAAAAGCAATGAATCAGATGGATGAAACTTTTTTGGTAAAGATATTATTTCCCCTTTTCTCCTATGAGTTTTCCTGTGCCATAAGCTATCGCAAACAGTAAGCATGTCTGTGCAAAGTTATGCCAAGTTGCATTTGCAAAAATAATTGGATTACCAGTGATTTTTCCAATCAAACCAATTAATATGCTTATTACGGCAGCTATTAACCCCGCAAGAACTATCTTGTCCATGATTTCCTCCTATTTTGAGTTTTAGGCTCACAAAAAAGTTAAGAAGTAAAATTGAAAATGTCAATAAGAAATTAGAGAGTTAAATGCATCAAAAATGTTTTCATTCTATGCTTGCCTGGAGAGGATAAAAGGGAAGGAAAGTTAATTAACTAGTGAAAGCAAGTTAAGGATTTTGCGAAGAGTGAAGGGCGTGGAAAACCCACGCCCGAAATAGTCACAGAATTACCTTTGCTGTCAAAGCGAACCCGAAATCTCTTGAATTCGCAAGACCTTTTGCTATTTCGTTTTGAAGGTAAAACCTGTCTCCTATTTTAGAACCCAAAAATAAGCTCATTGAATATTCGCTTCTTGTCAACCTTCGTCCAGCATAGCTACTGCTGTGAACGCTCGCATACTCAAATCCTGCTCCGATAAGCGCAATTTCGTTAAATATGTAAAATACCCCAGCATGTCCTCCTATAGTTAAATCCTTGCTATCAAGTCCATAGCTTAAAACAGGATGAATTACATAAGTGGCATTTGAAATGTTGAAAATGTTAGGCAAAGAGATTTCAACCTCATTATTTCTTTCGTCAAGCTTTCCACGATGCTCAAAGATGATATCAAGCGTGTATCTGCTCATAAAAGAGGAATAGATGTTGTAAACTCCTCTAACTGCGTAGTAGTCAACTTTAAACAGATCTCTGGATTTTTCATCTGAACCAACTGAAAACTGCATAGAAAAATTTCTAAATAGTCCATAATAGAGGCTACCGAGCGAGAGGAAAGAATCTTCATATGGTGATTTGATGCTGTTGATTGAGTATTCACCGCTTAATTCAAATACAAGCGATTTAAAAGGATAAACCATTGATGCACGCTTCAGAAAAAGATAAGTATCAAAACAGGGATAAGCTGTTGAGCTTAGAAAAACAATCGCCCCGATAAGAAAAATTATTTTCCTCATTGGAGAACCTCAATTTGTTTTAGTTTTAGGTGTGCTATTTTCATTATAAAAATAACATCACAAAAATTAAAAGTCAAGAGCCGAGCAAAACCTTTAAAAAATGTCTTCATCTTCGCGCCCTTCTCTTTTCCAGAGCGGAAAAATCAAAAAACTTGATTTTTTCAAAAAGAATTTTATATTTATCTACAAAGAAAACAGGTAAGAACATGGCTTGGAACAGGAAAAACATATTTGAACTTGTGCGATTCAAAATAATCGGACCAATAAATTTGGAGGGAACTTAGAGGAAATGGAGAAGTTGGATTCATCTTTTGAACATGCCTTGATAGAAATTCAAGGCATAAGCAAATCCTTCGGAGATGTTAAAGTTCTTAACAATATATGGCTCTCCATAAACAAAGGGGAATTTTTCTCACTGCTTGGTCCAAGTGGGTGCGGGAAGACAACTTTGCTCAGAATAATTGCTGGATTTGAAAAGCCTGATGTTGGGAAAATTGTGATTGATGGTGTGGATTATACGAGTACGCCACCGTATAAAAGACCTGTAAATATGGTTTTTCAAAACTATGCTCTTTTTCCGCATCTAAATGTTTTTGAAAATGTAGCGTTTGGCTTAAGATATCAAAACATAGGAAAGTATGAAATAAAACAGAGAGTCCTTGAGGCACTTGAGCTTGTGAAAATGAGCGGTTTTGAAAAAAGAAAACCTTCGGAATTAAGCGGTGGGCAAAAGCAAAGGGTTGCGCTTGCTAGGGCTTTGGTCCTCAGACCAAAAGTTTTACTGCTTGATGAACCATTGAACGCACTTGATCCGAAGTTAAGAAAAGAGATGCAAATTGAACTTAAAAAACTTCAACATGAAGTGGGAATAACATTTATCTTTGTTACACACGACCAAGAGGAAGCTTTATCAATTTCAGATAGAATTGCCGTTATAAATTCAGGTAAAATAGAGCAAATTGGTACCGGGTACGAGATATTTGAAAAACCACGGACCGAATTCGTTGCGAATTTCATGGGGGCAAAGAATTTGTTTATTGGAGTTCTACACAAATTAAGCAGAAATGTGTTTGAGATTGAGCTTCCAAATCTTGCTAAATTTAAAATCGCTTTCAACCGAGATTTGAAACCAAATGGAAATGAATTTAAGTTTATCGTCAGACCAGAGAAAATTTTCATAAGAAGGACGCCAATTAAGAATCATGCCTTCGTTTCTATTCCAGCTGTTGTTGAGTCAAAACTTTATTATGGTGCGTCAACGAGTTGGGTTTTGAAAGCAAACGGATTTTTGATCTTTGTTGACGAGCAAAATAAAAATTCAGGATTCAAAGCGGAATTTCATCCTGGCGAAAAAGTCTACGCAGTTTGGGACAAAAGAAACATAGTTTTTCTTGAATCAGTGTGAGGTCAAGAATTTATCTAACTTTCCTAATACCAACGCTTATAATCCTTGTTTTTTTCTTCCTGATTCCGCTTTTAATAATGTTTTACTATAGCTTCCTTCAGCGTGGAGTTTATGGCGGGTTTGAACCAATTGAGAATATAAAAGAGTATGTATTTTCACTTGCTTGGCTTAAAAATTATATCAGGGTATTTGATTCACTCTACATACCGATTTACCTTCGTTCCATTTACATTGCTTTTTTGACAACATTGATTTGTTTATTAATTGGATATCCAATTGCGTATTACATCGCGATGAAAGTTAAACCTGAACATAAAATCATTTACCTTTTTCTTATAATCGTACCGTTGTGGACAAGTTTCTTGATAAGGACATATGCTTGGATTTTGATTTTGCGAGATGAAGGACTTGTGAATTTATTTTTATTAAAAATTGGTTTGATTGATAAACCTTTACCTTTGCTTTACAATGAGTTTTCGGTTCTGTTGGGGCTTGTTTATGGAGAACTACCATTTATGATTTTGCCAATTTATGCGTCGCTTGAAAAAATAGATATAAACTTAATTGAAGCTTCAAAAGATCTTGGTGCTGATGAATTTGGGACTCTAAAACGAGTTATTTTGCCGCTTACCTTGCCTGGTATAATAGTTGGAGTGGTGATCGTTTTTATTCCGACTCTTGGATCTTTTATCGTTTCTGATCTACTTGGGGGTGCGAAGAACATGCTCGTGGGGAATCTAATTCAAAACCAGTTTATCGTCGCTCGTGATAAACCATTCGGTTCTGCAATAGCGTTCGTGTTAAGCTTTTTCGTTTTGATTTTGCTTTACATTTATAGGAAATTTTCAGGTGGGAAAATTGATATTTTATGAAGTTAGTTTCTCAAGCGTGAAATGGTATTCCTCGGTTACGGGATTTGCAAGTATCTTACGACAAATTTCGTCAGCAAGTTCTTTCGCCTTTTCCTCATCATCAATGTTTAAATTCATCTCAAAAAATTTCCCTGTTCTCAAACTTTCAACCTCTTTATAACCAAGCGTCTCAAGAGCATGTTGAATTGTCTTTCCTTGAGGGTCAAGTATCGTATCTTTTAACCTGACTATAATTTTTACCTTTATCATTTTTTACCTTATTCTGTTAAACATCAAAGTCGTGTAAATTTTCATCCTCGTTTGATGGAGTTGTTCCAGCTAATCCGGGAACAGGTTTAAATGTGTTAATTAAAGATCTTACGGCGCCAAAGAGGATAAATATAACGATCAAAGGAAATATGATTTTACCACGAGTTAAGATAGCAAGTATTACACCAAAGTAGAAATAGAAAAATTTAATTGGCGATGATTTGATTGATTTTATTGAGAGCTTTGGAATCGTGTCATATTTAATTGAACTTATCATAAGAAGTGAAAGGGCGATCACCATCGGTATTAATGCATGCTTTTGGAGAGAAGGCATGCCAGTTTCGCTGTTGTAGAATAAAATTATATAAGAAGCCACGGTTGACGCAGACATTGGAATTGGAAGTCCTTTGAAGAATTCTTTGTCAAAACCAACCAGCTCAACATTGAATCTCGCAAGACGCATCGCACCAAATATCATCAATAACGAACTGATGAAGATACCAATTTCACCGAATTCGTGAAAATAAAATTTATAAACAAGAACGGATGGAGCAACTCCAAAAGATATTACATCAGCAAGTGAATCAAGCTCGACTCCGAACTCTGTCGCTGATTTAGTTAATCTTGCCATTGCTCCATCAAGTGAGTCAAATATCGCAGCTAAAATTATAAACCACGCTGATTGAATATATGCCTCATTTATTGCGTTTAAAATTGCAAGGAAACCAGAGAACATATTCAAAACTGTGAATAAACTCGGGACGAAAATAAATCTGTTTTTTCTCATTTTCAATTCACCTCTTAACTTTTGCTATTACTGTTTCTCCTGCTTTTACCTTTTGACCAACTGAGATCATAACTTCAACTTTGTTTTTCGGCATTATGAGATCAACTCTTGATCCAAATTTTATCATTCCATATCTTTGCCCAGCTATGACTTTGTCGCCCTTCTCAACATCGCACACAATTCTTCTCGCTATAAATCCGGCTATTTGCTTGACCATGACCTTAAAACCATCTTCAGTTTCTATTCCGATTATCTTTCTTTCATTATTTTCGGAAGATTTTTCGTCAAATGCAACAATATATTTACCTGGGATGTATTTTAAGAATTTTATTTCCCCGCTTATGGGAATTCTATTAACATGGACATTTAACGGTGACATAAATATGCTAACTTGAATTGCGTCGTTAAATATGAATTCATTCTCAAAGAACTCACGAATCAAAAAAACTTTGCCATCAGCAGGTGAAATTATGAGATCGTTGTTTTCAGGGATTTTCCTTTCTGGATCCCTGAAAAAGAAAAGAGTGAATCCACTGATGCTAATGGCGAGTAAAACAAGAAATATCTTTAAAGGTGTAAATTTTATTAAAAAAGAAATCACCAAAAGAACTACGGAAAAGCCAATTGCCCAAATAACGGTTGAAACTCCATACTTTGTTATCAATCTTCCTTTTCCCATTTATATTGATATGCGCCTTAAGATTTCCATATAACTTTCGCGGATATTTCCCATATTCAATCTAACTCTCTCAAAATCAAGAGGTTCATTGCTTTCCATATCCCAAATTCTGCAAGTTCTTGGTGAAATTTCATCTCCAAGAACTATGTCATCGCCAAGGATCCCAAATTCAAATCTTGCATCAACAAACTTTAAATTTCTTCTCTCAAAGAAGGAACGCAGAATTGCGTTAACTTTTGACGCTGTCCTGGTTATCATTGCTATCTCTTCAGGTGTGGAAATGTGTAGAGCATAAATATGATATTCATTTACAAATGGGTATTGAGCAGTGTTGTTTTTATAGTAAAGTTCAATAACAGGTTGATCAAGTAATGTTCCTTTTTCAATCCCAAATCTTTCGCAGAAATTTCCCGCAGCTATATTTCTAACGACAACTTTTATCGGGATCATGTTAAGCTTTCTAACGAGCATTGAGCTTTCGTCAACGGGCTTTATATAGTGCGTAAGTATGTTGAAATTCCGTAGATATTCAAATAGAATGGTTGAGATTTTATTCCTTAATTCACCGTGTCCTTTCATTTTAAAGACAGTCCCATTTCTCAAGACAATAGTGTCTTTGAACCTCATAATCAAGCAATTTTCCTCTTCCGAGGTATAGAATTTTTTATTATTTCCTTCAAAAACCAGCTCGGGAGTAAAAACTTGAATTTTTGTCTTCTTAAGCATTGCTTTTTACGCTTGAGATTTATCAAAAATATGATAAAAAATTTATGGCTAAAAAACAAATTTTATTCTGGCGTGGTACACAGAAACATTAGGTTTTAATTTGTCTTGTTTTGAGTTTGTTTGTAAATTAAAAGCGAGAAAATTAAAAGAAATTTTTGAGTTATGCTTGGGCAGGATGAAAAAATGGTCGTTGCTATGTTAAAGTTTCTTTTCCCGGGCGAGCCTTTACCAAGCGCTTTTGAAAAGGCAGAGGGAATAATTGAAGTGCAGAAAAAAACAAAGAAACATGTTCTTTCTCTTATAAAGAAATCAAAGTTAGATTGGTATGGATACGCAATACCGTATGAATTCGGTGGTGAATTTGAGGAGAAAAGATTTTCCAGAAATACAGAGGACTAAATAAAATTTAGCTCATATACCTCTATCCCGGGGTGAAGGGGGATTGAGGCAAAGAATGCTTAATAGTTTTTTGATTAAGTGTTGTATAAAGGTTTTAAGGTTTGATATTTAAGGGGAAAGAGTTTGACTTTTGTAGCACTTAAAAATGTACCGAGATGAAATTAATCGTCGTGTGAAAAGTTTTTTAACTTTTGGGGCAAAGGTTGAGCGTCATACTGCTAAAAAGATCACTGCAGGTGCAATTTGCGACTGGCAATTGAGCAAACATTATGAATCTAAATAAATGAGATTTCAGTAAACCGTTAAAAGATCGGTATAAAGAGCCTTACAAGCCTGATAGCAAAGTTCCGCGCGCTCCCGTTTGCCAAACATGTCATATGCCGAATGGAGATCATGGAGTTAAAACAGCTTGGGGATTCCTCGCCTTGAGAGTTGCAGAAAAAGATCCAGAATGGAGAAAGTTGCGAAATACAATTATGCGCGCTCTTGGCGTTCTTGATGAAAAAGGAAACTTCACAGAAAGGATAAAAATAATTGAAGCGGGAAAAGTTGTGAGATTAACAGCTGAAGAATGGCAAGCGGAAAGAGATAAAATGTTGAAAGTTTGCTCACAATGTCATAGCCCAAGTTTCGCAAAAGAACAACTTGACAAAGCAGATGAAGTTATAAAAGAGTCAGATAAGCTTATGGCTGAGGCAATTGAAATTGTTGAATCACTTTATAAAGATGGAATACTTGAAAGACCAAAAGATTATCCATTACATACCGATTTGTTAAGATTTTATGAAGTTCGTCATCCGATTGAACAAAAGCTTTATGTCATGTTCCTTAAACACAGGATGAGAAGTTTTCAGGGAGCATTTCATATGAATCCAGATTATATGCACTGGTATGGCTGGGCTGAAATGAAACGCGACCTTGCTGAGATAAAGCACGAAGCTGAAATGTTGCGAAAGCAATTTGCTCAAGCAAAGAGGAAGAGATAAAAACATTCAGAAAAGTAAATAAGTAAACCATCACAAGAGGCGGGGTTTCCCCGCCTTTTTTGTTTTTGGTGTGTTTTAGTTAAATTTTTCAAAAATAAAAATCTTGTTGAAATGAAAATGGGCATTGTGCGATTTTTAAAGTTTGAAAATTACAGATGGAACGGGGTTGAGGTGAAGAAATATAAAGATGAAAATAATACTTGGTTAAATGTTTGCAGACAAGTTATCGCTGGTAAGTCAGGTGAAAAAATGAAATTTCACTTAAGGTATTTTGAAATTGAATCAGGTGGATATTCAACGCTTGAGAAACATAAACACGAACATGTGGTGATTTGTGTCAGAGGGAAAGGCAAGGCAATCGCTGGAGATGAAGTTTTTGAAATGAAATTTATGGATGTCCTATATGTCGGTTCAAATGTTCCTCATCAATTCGTTAACGATTCAGAGGAACCATTTGGATTTTTCTGTATCGTTGATTCAAGGAGAGATAAGCCAAAACTTTTGACGAAGAGAGAGATCTTTGAAATTTTAAAAAATGAAAAAATTGCCAAGGTCGTGCGAATACCAGAAACCTATCCTGGATTAAAGTGAAAAAAATTTTTTCTTTGGGCTCAAAGTTATAAATTTTGATTTAGACAAAAAGGTAAACAAAACAGAAAAATCTGCTATGGTAAAACTCAAATTCAAAAAAAGTTTTAATGAATTAAAACCTGAAGAACTTAAATGGGCATGTCCCGTTGAAAAGTTACAATTTGAGACGACAAATGAAGTTGAACCACTTGAAGATATAATTGGGCAGGAAAGAGCTTTAAAGGCATTAAAGCTTGGGACTGAACTTTTCGCTCCAGGATATAACATATTTGTTTGTGGTCTAACGGGGACTGGACGAATGACGACGATAAAACACATTCTAAAACAAATTTCACCCAAAGCACCACAAGCTCCTGACAGATGTTATGTTTATAACTTTAAAAATCCTGATGAACCGCGGCTTCTTGAGTTTCCTCGTGGACAGGCGATAATGTTTAAGCGAAATATGGAAGCAATGGTTTTCTATTTGAAACAAAAAATACCGAGAACGCTTGAGGATGAAAAATATATTGAAGCAAGAAATAAAATAATAGAAAAGTATCAGAGAAAGGAACAGGAGCTATTTCGTGAGTTTCAAAAGAAAGTTGAAAGCGAAAGGTTTGCGATTATAAATATGCAAATTGAAAATGTCGTTAGACCAAGCATTGTCCCGATCGTTGAAGGAAAGCCAATGCCGATAGAGCAGCTTTTCAATCTCGCAAAAGCTGGAAAAATTCCAGAGGAGACAGTTCGTGAAATTCAACAGAAATATCTTGAGCTACAATCCGAAATGCAAGAGATTTTCAGAAAGGAGATGCTTCTTGCAAGAGAAATGACAAGAGAGCTTGAGGAGCTTGAGCGTGAGGCGGTTAAGTCAATAATTGAAGGAATAATTGATGAGATCAAAGAACAGTTTAAAATACCTAAGGTTCATGAGTATCTTGATGAAGTGAGGAAACATATCTTGAATAATCTTAACATTTTCAAAAAAGCATCTGACGAAGGCAAGTTATTGGTCCCGATTCCTGAACAAAAAGATGAAGCCGATCCATTTCTCCCGTATCGTGTTAATGTCATTCTTGATAATTCAGAGCAGGAAGGTGTGCCTGTTATAATAGAAACAACACCAACCTTTGCAAATATATTTGGAACTATTGAAAAAGTTTATGATTCCAGAGGTTTTTGGAGAACTGATTTTACAAAAATAAAAGCGGGATCTCTTCTTAAAGCAGATGGAGGTTATCTCGTTTTGAACGCAAGGGACGCATTGAGTGAGCCTGGGGTGTGGAAGGCGCTTAAACGAACTCTTATACATAGAAAACTTGAAATCCAACCGATTGATGTCTTTTTTCAAATAAGTTCAATATCGCTTAAGCCAGAGCCAATTGAGATAAATACAAAAATCATAATGCTTGGGGATCCTGAGCTTTATCATTTGCTTTATGAATACGATGAGGATTTCCGCAAAATTTTTAAAGTTAAAGCTGACTTTGATTTTGAGATGGATTTAACAGATGAGTCAATTATTCAATATGCTAAATTTGTTCGGAAGATGTGTCGTGATGAGAATTTAAAACCATTTGATAAGGAAGCGATAGCTAAAGTTATTGAGTTTGCGGTTAGGCAAGCTGGCAGAAGGGATAAAATTACAACGAGATTCAGTTTGATAGCAGATTTAATTCGCGAGGCGAATTATTGGGCTGGCGTTGATAACAGCGATTTTGTGAAAGCCGAACATGTTAAAAGAGCGATTGAGGAAAGTTTCAATAGAAGAAAAATGATAGAAGATAAGATAAAAGAGTTGATAGCAAAGGGTGTGATACTTGTTGATGTAGTTGGCAAAAGAGTTGGACAAGTTAATGGGTTGACAATCTATGAGATGGGAGATTACAGATTCGGTAGACCAGTTCGGATTACCGCAAGTGTATCAATGGGCAGAGACGGGGTTATAAATATAGAGCGTGAATCAAATTTGAGCGGAAGAATTCATGACAAAGGTGTATTAATTCTTGCTGGGTATTTGAGGGAGAAATACGCACAAGATAAACCGCTTACGCTTTCGGCAAGTATTTGCTTTGAGCAATCTTATTCTGGAATTGATGGTGATAGCGCTTCTTCAACTGAACTTTACGCGTTGCTTTCTGCACTTTCCGGACTACCTATCAAACAAGGCATAGCAGTGACTGGTTCTGTAAATCAGAAAGGTGATATACAACCAATCGGTGGGGTTAATGAAAAAATTGAAGGATTTTTTGATGTTTGTAAGGCGAAAGGATTAACTGGAGAGCAAGGAGTGATAATACCAAAGAAAAATGTTGAAGATCTCATGTTAAGAGATGATGTAATTGAAGCGGTGAGAAGTGGTATGTTTCATATATATCCAGTTGAAACGATTGAAGAG
The DNA here is from genome assembly GCA_025060635.1 of Candidatus Kryptonium sp. Taxonomy (NCBI): domain Bacteria; kingdom Pseudomonadati; phylum Candidatus Kryptoniota; genus Candidatus Kryptonium; species Candidatus Kryptonium sp. The sequence goes on from JANXBN010000004.1 coordinate 126,968, forward strand.
GGAATTGAGATCTTAACAGGCGTCAAAGCTGGAAAAAGATTAAAAAATGGAAAATTTGAACCTGGAACTGTAAACTATCTTGTTGATAAAAGGTTGCAAGAGATTTCAAAAGGTTTAAGGAAATTTGCAGCTAGCTAATCCGCTGTCCATTCGCTCATTTCAGAAGCAAGTGCAATTAGTTCTTCCATAGTTATCGTGGATGGATCAAGTTTTTCAAGTGCTTTTCTCATTTGCTTAAATAAATCATCGTATCCAATATCAATTGTTTTTGCTCGTTTTCTTTTGATTGGGTTAACTTTTGAAACGACTGCTTGTTTTAAGAACGGATGATTTATTCCTCTTTCTCTTAAGCTATGAACGATAGGCTCAACTATATCGTCTACATCTTTGAGGATGTTTGCTCTTTTTTCTCTTTCATTCAAAGCGTCTGGCAGGGGCGCGTCAATAAAATTGTCAACTTTTTTAAGTATCGGAACATATGCATAGCCACTAAATTTAGGATACTTCTCATATAGCAATCCGAGTGTTATAAAATACGCTTCCTCAAATTGAAAAGCATATTCGGCCTCAGAAACTCTCCCATCTGTTTCAAGGAGACCTTTATACATTCTGATAACTTCAAGTGCTTTTTCTTTGAGGTTATGTGCTTTTTCGGTGTTAAGAGATAATATATGAAATGCAACTGATGTATCTGGAATCACGATTGCAGGTATTTCTTTTACCCCAAGTTGTAGAAGAGCTTCCCTTCTGTGGTTTCCGTTTGGAGTCCAGTATTCACCTTGTTCGGTTCTTATTATTACGATTGGATCAATAAATCTTTTAAGCTCTTCAATTACTTCTTTGAGTCGTCTTACATGTGCAATTGACAAATCTCTTTGAAAAGGTGTTGGTTTAACTTTTTCAATTGGTAGAAGTGCAAAAATTTGCCAGTTTTTTCCGTAAGGCTCACGATAAATTGATAGCACAGCTCCTCCATCGTCCTCAATCTTTTGTGAAAGCTCTTTAAGCTCTGGGGGAATAACTTCATTACTGGGATATATTGGCCACTTTCTCCTTTTCATAGCGTTAATTGAAGTTTTGTTTTTATAATAATTTTCATTAAGTAATTTACACTAAGTGTAGGAAATATGCAAGCGGTGAGTGAAGTGGAGCCGACGGGATTCGAACCCGTGACCTCCACAATGCCATTGTGGCGCTCTCCCAGCTGAGCTACGGCCCCTTGATGTGAAATCGTTTTTAATTTACACGATAATTTTTTCATTTGCAAATTTTAAAATTGCAAAAATTTCGTCTTAAATTTTTCAAAAAAATTAAGCGCAAAAAATGTCAGGTTTGTTAAGTAAAACTGCTGAGTATGGAATGAGAGCCGTTTTGTATATCGCCTTAAATCAATCCGATAATAAAAAAGATAAAAAACGAATAAGCACGAAGGACATAGCGAAGGATTTAAAGGTTCCTTATCATTTCCTTGCGAAGGTTATTCAGAAACTTGTAAAGGCAGGAATTATACACTCAAAGCGGGGCAAAAATGGAGGATTTTTTCTGAAGAAATCACCAGAGAAAGTTAAGTTGATCGATGTTGGCTTGCTCTTGAAGGGAAAGAACTTTTTACAGATTGTGTTCTCGGGCTTCCAAGTTGTTCAGATAAAAATCCTTGTTCTGTTCATGACTACTGGAAGGTCATCCGAGAAGAGATAAGGCAGATGTTGTCAAATAAAACGGTTAAGGAGCTTCTCAACGGGGAGTTCAAAATTTAAAGATGACAAATTTACAAGTTCTTTGTATTAATTCCCTCTGATTTTAATTAATTTTCAATTGAAATGCTAATATAAGTGTCATTTTGTCACTTGACTTGAATTGTTTTTGAGATTATATTTATAATTGCCTTTAGCAACCGTCTATGCTAAGTGCTAATAAAAATAAAACTTAAGAGGAGGTAGCTTTTATGGCAAAAGTAAATATTCGTCCTTTGTCGGATAGGGTAGTTGTAAAACCTTTGCCAGCTGAGGAAGTTACAAAAAGTGGTCTTGTTATTCCTGATACAGCAAAAGAGCGCCCGCAACAGGGGGAAGTAATTGCAGTTGGTCCGGGAAGAATTACAGATGATGGCAAGAAGATCCCGATGGAGGTTAAGGTTGGAGACAAGGTTTTATATGGTAAGTATGCTGGAACTGAAATTTCAATTGATGGCGAAGAGTATTTAATAATGAGGGAAAGCGATATTCTTGCAATAATTGAGTAAAAATTAAAAACAAAAGAAAAGGAGGTAAAAATATGGCAGTAAAGGACATACTTTTCAATGCGGAGGCACGTGCAGCACTAAAGCGTGGCGTTGATAAGCTCGCCGAAGCAGTAAAAGTTACCCTTGGTCCAAAGGGTAGAAATGTTATAATAGATAAAAAATTTGGACCACCTGTTGTTACTAAAGACGGAGTTACAGTAGCAAAGGAGATTGAGCTTGAAGATCCAGTTGAAAACATGGGAGCCCAGTTAATTCGTGAGGTTGCCTCAAAGACAAGTGATGTTGCTGGTGATGGAACGACAACAGCGACAGTTCTTGCACAAGCTATATTTAGAGAAGGACTGAAGAATGTTGTTGCTGGAAGAAATCCGATGGACTTGAAGAGAGGTATTGATATGGCGGTTAAGAAGGTTGTTGAAGGTTTAAAAGAGATAAGCCGAGAAGTTAAGGATAAGAAGGAAATAGCATATGTTGGAGCGATATCTGCTAACAATGATATGTCAATTGGGCAGCTAATCGCGGACGCAATGGAAAAAGTTGGAAGAGATGGTGTCATAACAGTTGAAGAAGCAAAAGGAACCGAGACCACGATGGAAATAGTTGAAGGTATGCAATTTGATCGTGGTTATCTTTCACCATATTTTGTAACAAATCCAGATACGATGGAATGCGTTCTTGAAAATCCATATATCTTGATCCATGACAAAAAGATTAGCTCGCTAAAGGATTTCCTCCCGATACTTGAAAAAGTCGCTCAATCTGGAAGATCACTTCTTGTTATAGCTGAAGATGTTGAAGGTGAAGCTCTTGCAACTCTTGTCGTTAACAAGCTTCGTGGGACATTGCGTTGTTGTGCTGTCAAAGCACCAGGATTTGGTGAAAGAAGGAAGGCAATGCTTGAAGATATTGCGATTTTAACTGGTGGAACAGTTATATCCGAAGAGAAAGGATTCAAACTTGAAAATGCTCAGCTTTCATATCTCGGGCAAGCTAAGAAAGTTGTCGTTGACAAAGATAACACGACGATCGTTGAAGGTGCTGGAAGCAAGGATGAGATAAAGCGTCGTATAAATGAAATCAAAGTGCAAATTGAAAAAACGACATCTGATTATGATCGTGAAAAACTCCAGGAGCGTCTTGCTAAGTTAAGCGGTGGTGTCGCAGTTCTAAAGATTGGTGCAGCGACAGAAGTTGAAATGAAAGAGAAAAAAGCACGAGTTGAAGATGCACTCCATGCAACAAAAGCTGCCGTTGAAGAAGGTATCATTCCAGGTGGAGGCGTTGCATATTTGAGAGTGATGCATAAGCTTGATGAACTTAAGCCAGAGAACGAAGATCAGGCTGTCGGAATAGATATAGTAAGAAAAGCACTTGAAGAGCCAATTAGATGGATCGTTGCAAACGCTGGTCATGAGCCATCAATTATAGTTCAGAAGGTTAAGGAAGGAAAAGATGATTTCGGATTTAATGCTCAGACCGAAAAGTTTGAAAACTTGTTTGAATCTGGCGTTATAGATCCTACTAAAGTAGCTCGTGTTGCGCTTGAAAATGCTGCAAGCGTTGCTTCGTTGTTGTTGACAACTGAAGCTGTTGTGTTTGAGAAGCCAGAGAAAGAGAAGACACCACCAGTTCCAGGTGGAATGAGTGACATGTACTAATCATTAAATCAAGCATTTAGAAGCCCCGACCTTTAGGTCGGGGCTTTTTTGTTTATCGTTGTAGCGCACGCTTTAACTTAACAGATTTGATATTTTATGAATCAAGTATTAAATTTATCCTGAAAACGAAGAAAAAGATGTAATCAATGAACATTGCTGTTTTTGCTTCTGGGCGTGGTTCAAATCTCATGGCAATTCTCAACGCCATAAAAGAAGGAAAGATAAATGCCAAAGTCGCACTTGTGATAAGTAATAATTCAAATGCCGGCGCACTTGAGATAGCAAAAGCAAATGGAATTGATGCTCTTCATATAAGTCGTGCTCAATTTACTTCCGATGAGGATTATGTAAAAAAACTTCTTTATGAACTTAAATCAAGAAACATTGAACTTATCGTCCTTGCCGGATATATGAAAAAAATTCCGCCTGAGGTAGTTCAGGAATATCGTAATAAAATTCTCAATATACATCCCGCACTATTGCCTGCCTTTGGAGGTCAGGGGATGTATGGTATGAATGTGCATAAAGCTGTAATTGATTACGGAGTTAAAGTCACTGGTGTGACTGTTCACATTGTTGACGAAGAATATGATCACGGTCCAATAGTTATGCAAAGGGCAATTGAGGTCAGGGATGATGATACGCCCGAAACGCTTGCAGAGAGAGTTTTGAAAGTTGAACATGAAATTTATCCAATAGCAATTAAACTTTTTGTTGATGGCAAAATAACTGTTTCTGGAAGAAAAGTTTTGATTAAAGATGAAAATCAAGACAGCTCTTATTAGTGTTTATGATAAATCAGGCATAGTTGAATTTGCGCGCGAGCTGCGGATGTTTGATATAGAAATAATTTCAACAGGTGGAACTTATAACCTTCTTGTTGAGAATCATATCAAAGCAAGAAAAATTGAAGAAATCACTGGTTTTCCTGAAATACTTGATGGAAGAGTTAAAACCCTTCATCCCAAAATTCTTGCTGGTATACTCGCAGTGAGAGATAAGCCTGAACATGTTGAGCAATTGAAAAAGTTTGACATAACCCCGATTGATCTTGTCGTTGTAAATCTTTATCCGTTTGCAAGTGTTATCAAACGGGAAAACTTTACAATGGATGAGGCAATTGAGAATATTGATATTGGAGGCGTTACGCTTTTAAGAGCTGGGGCTAAGAATTATAAATATGTTGCTGTTGTTGCAGATCCCAGAAGATATGATGAAATAATTAAAGAACTTAAGGCAAACAATGGTGAAATTTCCGAGGAAACCAGGTTTTCGCTTGCGTTGGAGGTTTTCAAATATACATCAAATTATGATGCAGTTATAGCTAACTTTTTTGCTTCTCGCTTGACTGGAGATATTTTGCCTGAAATCTTTTCTGTGAATTTGAGTAAAGTTAAAAATCTACGCTATGGTGAGAATCCCCATCAAAGGTCCGCTCTTTACGGGGACTTTTTCAATTATTTTGAGCCATTACATGGAAAGGAGCTTTCTTATAACAACATACTTGACATTAGCTCTGCGACCGAACTCGTCCTTGAATTTGATAAACCTGCTTGCGTGATTGTAAAGCATACAAATCCGTGCGGTGTTGGAGTTGATGAGGAATCAATTCTTGAGGCATTTAAAAAAGCTTTCGCAACAGATACAGTTTCACCTTTTGGTGGGATAATTGCTTTTAATCGTCCACTTGATTTGAAAACCGCAATGACAATAGATGAAATTTTTGCGGAGGTCATAATCGCTCCAGATTTTCCGAGCGATGTTTTGAATTTTTTAATGCGAAAAAAGAATAGAAGGTTGATAAAATATAGAAATGTTGATATTTTAAGCAAAGTTGAACTTGATTTCAAAAGAGTGATGGGTGGTGTTCTTGTTCAGGAAACTAACTCAATTGACATTGATCCGGCAAATTTACGAATTGTCACCAAAAGAAAGCCAACCCTTGACGAGATGGAGGCATTGATATTTGCTTGGAAAGTTGTTAAACATGTTAAATCAAATGCGATAGTTTATGCAAAGAAAGACAGAACCCTTGGAATTGGCGCAGGGCAGATGTCAAGAGTTGATGCATCAAAAGTTGCAATTATGAAGGCTAAGGAGATGGGACATGATTTAAAGGGAAGCGTTGTGGCCTCAGATGCTTTCTTCCCGTTTCCTGATGGTTTAATTGAAGCTATAAAAGCAGGTGCAACTGCAGTGATTCAACCCGGAGGTTCAATTAGAGATGAGGAAATCATAAAAATCGCTGATGAACATAACATCGCAATGGTTTTTACAGGGATAAGACATTTTAAACACTAAAAAATTGGAAGAGGAAATGGGACTATTCAATTTATTTACAGCTGATATCGCAATTGACCTCGGAACAGCAAACACGCTAATTTGGATGAAAGGAAAAGGAATTGTTCTAAATGAGCCATCCATTGTCACATATGATAGAAGCACTCGTAAAATAGTTGCGATCGGAAGAGAAGCGAAGGAGATGCTTGGCAGAACTCATAAAGATTTGCAGACAATAAGACCCTTGAAAGATGGAGTTATAGCAGATTTTGAAATGGCGGAGGGAATGTTAAGAGAGTTCATTAAAAAAATCCATGTAAATTGGTTTCCAAGTAGGCGAGTTGTGATAAGTGTTCCAAGCGGAGTTACCGAAGTTGAGAAAAGAGCAGTTCGTGATTCGGCTGAACATGCTGGGGCTAAGGAAGTTCACTTAATCCCTGAACCGATGGCTGCAGCAATTGGTATCGGAATTGATGTGACAGAACCGTATGGGAATATGATCATTGATATTGGCGGTGGAACTACGGAAATCGCTGTCATAGCATTGTCTGGAATTGTAACTCAAGAGTCAATAAGAATTGCTGGCGATGAGATGACTAATGCGATAATTCAACTCTTTAAAAAATCATACAACATTTTGATAGGTGAGAGAACCGCTGAAGATATAAAGTGTGAAGTCGGATCAGCGATGCCTCTTGAACAGGAGGTGACAATTCAAGTGAAGGGTCGCGATCTTGTAACGGGGATTCCGAAAATTGTTGAAGTAAGCTCAGTTGAAATTCGTGAAGCTTTAAATGAACCTATTATTGCGATAATTGATGCCATAAAACTTGCTCTTGAAAGAACACCACCAGAACTTGCAGCTGACATACTTGATCGCGGTATAATGCTAACAGGTGGCGGTTCGTTGCTTAAAGGTCTTGATGAAAGAATCAGGATGGAGACGGGGTTACCAGTCCATGTCGCTGAAGATCCACTTACAGCTGTTGTCCGTGGAGCTGGAAAAGTTCTTGAAAACCTTGAAGCATATTCAAAAGTTTTACTTAAAAGCCAAAGGTACTGATGTTTAGAATTTTATCCCAAATAACTCAACATTTTAAGGAGTACCTCATATTTTCAATTCTGCTTTTGGTTTCTTTGTTGCTTCTTTTTTCGGGCAATTCATCAAAATCTTATCTTGTTGCGCGGATCGCCGTTGAACTAATTGGATTCGCAAAACATATAACAGGTTTTTTGCCTAATTTCTATGACCTTAAAGCTGAAAATAAAGAGTTAAGAAAAACCAATGTCCTTTTGTTAAGCGAATTAAACCAACTTCGTGAGGAGAAACTTGAAAACATAAGATTGCGTAAGCTTCTCGGGTTCAAGGAGAAACAAAATAACTATGAATTTATACCAGCAGATGTTGTCGGGAAAACTCTCGTTAGCCCATACAATTACATAGTTTTAAACGCTGGCGAAAACGATGGCGTTGAAGTTAATATGCCTGTTGTTTGTGAGCTAGGTGTGGTTGGAAAAATTATGAAGACAGGAAAAAATTATTCTTTAGCTATGATACTTTTTCACAAGGATTTTAGAGCAAGTGTTAAGATTCAAAGAAGCAGGGTTGATGGTATACTTGGATGGGAGGGAGGCGACTTTCTATCGTTGATGAATGTATCAAAAACAATGGATGTTGAGGTTGGTGATGTCGTGATAACCTCAGAATATAGCACTATATTTCCATCTGGATTTGAGATTGGGGTGGTCGCAGAAATTGATAATTCTGTCCCTGGACTTTTCAAGGCAATCAAAGTGAAACCTTCCGTTGATTTCACAAAACTTGAAGAAGTTTTCATTATAAAGTATAAGGGTGATTTTGAGCGAGAAGAAATTGAGCAAGCCAGTTTGGAAAATAAAAACTTGAAATGATGCTTTATATCCGATATTTTATTACTGGTCTTTTGTTGTTGGCGCTTCAAATAGTGATTGTGCCTTTGATTGCGATAGAGAAAATAGTTCCAGATTTGATGATAATTTTTGTCGTGTATGTTGCTTTGAAAAAGGGACAAATTTCTGGAACTTTAGCAGGATTTATTTCTGGATTGCTGATGGATCTAACTATTAACTTTGTCCTGGGACTTTCGGCTCTTTCTAAAACTGTTGCTGGTTTTGTCGCTGGATATTTTTATAGTGAAGCCAAGACCTCTGCGAACACAGAGACGCTTCGCTTTTTAGGCATAGTTATTTTTGTCTCCATGGTTGACAATACTGTTTACTTTTTGATTGATATCTTGGCTAATAGTTTAGATGGTGCCGAAATTGCCAAAATGATAATTGGAAAGACAATCTACACGGGTATTTTATCTTTGATTCCAGTTTTCATAACCTCAAAAGAGACAAGGTTGTTATGACCGAAACATCAAGAGTTAAGTTTTTAAAAATACTTCTTTCCATCATTTTTCTGTTCTTCATCGTTAAGCTTTACGAGCTTCAGCTTTATCGTGATGTTGAATACAAAAGACAAGCAGAAATCAATAGCATAAGGACAATCCAGCATGATCCAATCAGGGGGTTGATATTTGATAGAAATAAAAAAATTGTCGTGGACAATGTTCCCTCATATACAGTTACTCTGACACCGTATGAGTTTGATATGAAAAATCTTGATGTCCTTGCTAAAATTTTAAAGGTCGATCGTCAATATATCCTTGAAAAGATTTCATCTGCTCCTTCTCCATTTTCACCTGTTAAGATTCGTCGTGATGCTCCTGTTAGAGCGATAGCATACATTGAAGAACACAGGGGTGAGTTAAGAGGTGTTGATTATTTAATTGAACATAAAAGGAATTACCGAGCACCGGGTCTTGCCTCACACATCCTTGGATATGTCAAAGAGATAACTTCATCTCAGTTGAATATCTATAAAGGATTGTATAAACCTGGGGATCAAATTGGTCAATCAGGTCTTGAGAAAAGTTATGAACCGATCATAAAAGGGGAAAAAGGATATCGTTTCATAATGGTTGACGCTCTCGGGCGATTTGTCGGTAAATATAACGATGGCAAAAATGATATACCACCTGCTGAGGGTTCTGATTTAATCCTAACGATTGATATTGAATTGCAGGCATTTATTGAAGAGTTGCTTCGGGACAGATCTGGTTCGGTTGTTGTGCTTGATCCAAGAAATGGTGAAATTCTCGCTATGGTAAGTAAGCCAAATTATGACTTAGCACTTCTAAGCGGATATACACCAGGCGAGGTATGGAGCCAACTTAACTCTGATCCTAAAAAGCCGTTATTAAATAGAGCGATTTCTGGTCTTTATTCCCCGGGTTCAACATTTAAAATGGTTCTTGCGATAACTGCGCTTGAAACTGGGTCTGTTGATCTTAATTGGAAAGTTTATTGCCCTGGTTATTTTGTTTATGGGGACAAGGTTTTTAAATGCCATACATCGCAAGGTCATGGTTGGGTGAATTTAACCAAAGCAATTGAGGTCTCTTGTAATGTTTACTTTTATAACTTGATGTTGAGAGTTAATTTTGACGATTGGTCAAGATATGGTGGACTTTTGGGCTTTGGTAAAAAAACTGGGGTTGATTTGCCTGAGGAAATTGAAGGAATTTTGCCATCAACGGAGTACTTCAACAGGGTTTATGGTGTTAATAAATGGACGAAAGGTTATCTTATAAGCTTGGCGATTGGTCAAGGTGAGATAAGCACGACTCCACTTCAAATGGCAACATATGCAATGGTTCTTGCAAATTCAGGTAAATATCATCAACCACATTTGGTTAAAGAAATTATAAATAAGAAAACTGGCAAAATTGAAGAGGTTTCATATTATACGAGGGAAATACCAGTTTCGCAAAGAACATTTGATATAATTCGCGAGGCGATGTATTTAGTTGTTAACAGTCCTTCTGGCACTGGAAAAGGTGCAAGGGTTGAAGGCATAAATGTTGCCGGAAAGACTGGAACTGCTCAAAATCCACATGGTAATGATCACGCTTGGTTCGTTGGGTTTGCTCCGTATGAAAATCCTGAAATTGCTTTTGCAATTATCGTTGAAAATGCTGGCTTTGGTGGCGCAGTCGCTGCACCAATTGCTAAAGAAATAGTCAAAAAGTATTTTGAACTAAAAAACCAAAGAACAGAGTTTAAGGTCGCCAAATGGTAAGAGGGATAGGAGATAAAATTGATTTTAAGATTTTATTGCCTTTGCTTATTCTATTACTTGTGAGTGTGCTTTCAATTTACAGCGCTACAAAACTTCCGGGACAATATTCCATCTTTTTAAAGCATGTGCTTTGGATCATAAGCGGTATTTTTATCGCGGTGTTTTTCTATTTTTTCCCAGTTCAAAGATTATTGAGTTTATCGGTTTTGCTTTATATAATTTCACTTGCTTTTCTTGTTATCGTTATTTTCATCGGGAAAAAAGTTTCAGGTTCAGCTTCTTGGATTCAAATAGGTAAATTTCAATTTCAACCTTCAGAGTTTGCAAAGTTTACAACGATTTTAATTCTTGCTTACTTTCTTTCAAAAAGAAATGTCAGAGCTGATAATCCGGTTACGCTTATAGTTGCTGGTATTTTGACTTTCATACCATTTTTCTTGACAATTTTACAACCAGATTTCGGGACTGCGATCGTGTTCGGGGCTATTTTTCTCGGAATTATGTTTTGGGCAGAAGTTCCTGTTTTTTGGCTTTTGCTTTTGCTTGCTCCCGTTGTTTTAATAATTGCGTCATTTTTTAGCATTAAAGTTTTTATCGCTGCTTCAATTCTGATCACTATTTTATTTCTGTTGATGAGAAAGCCGTTTGTTTTGACTTTTATGATTGTTGCAATGAACCTTATGATTGGGTTGACAAGCGAACATATTTACCATAAAGTTTTGAAACCACATCAGCAAAAGAGAATCTCAACATTTTTAAATCCGGCGAAAGATCCACTTGGTGCTGGTTATAATGTAATTCAGTCAAAGATTGCAATTGGTTCTGGGGGATTAATTGGAAAAGGTTTCATGAAAGGGACACAGACGCAGTTGAGATTTGTTCCAGCGCAATGGACTGATTTTATATTTTGTGTTCCAGCTGAAGAGTTTGGTTTTGTTGGATCTGTGACAATTCTTTTGCTTTATTTGATTCTTTTGTGGAGGGTGATAAATCTTGCTACGCTAATAAAGCAAAGGTTCGCGAGTTTAGTGGCGATTGGCATCTTTTCAACTTGGTTTTTCCATATTATGGTGAACATAGGAATGACGCTTGGGCTTTCACCAGTGATCGGGATATGGCTTCCGTTTTTAAGCTATGGAGGTTCTGCGATGTGGGTTAATATGGCAATGGCTGGCTTACTTATGAATTTTTACGCAAATAGGAGGGAACTTAATTGATTTTTAAAATTTTAAAAGTTAAATTCTTCTGGCAAAAAAATAAAAGATTGTTACACCATGAATCCACTAAATGAAATCATCGTTCGCACCTTGCCACTTGTCCCTAAGAAAATTGTTAGGTATTTCGCCAGCCGTTATATTGCGGGGGAAAAACTGGAAGATGCTGTCTCAGTTGTGAAAAAACTAAACGAACAGAAAAAATTAGCCACAATTGATGTCCTCGGTGAAAACATCAAAAGCGAAGGTGAAGCAATTGAAGCTCTAAAAACCTATAAACTTGTTCTTAATACAATTAAAGATCAAGGCTTGAATTCAGACCTTTCAATTAAACTTACTCAACTTGGCTTAAAATTGGATTTTGATTTTTGCTACGCAAATGTTGAAGAACTTGTTAAGCTTGCAAAACAATATAATAACATTGTTGAAATTGACATGGAGGATTCATCAACGACAGATGCAACTCTTGAGATCTATAGAAAATTAAAGGCTAAGTATGATAATGTCGGCGTAGCAATTCAATCTTATTTGAAGAGAAGCGAAAGCGATATAAAGGCACTCTTACCCTTAAAGCCGAGGATAAGATTATGCAAAGGGATTTACATTGAGCCAGAGACAATTGCGTTTAAGAAAAAAGAGCTGATCAACCACAACTTTAAACATCTTTTGAACATTCTCCTTCAAAGCGACGCATATACTTGCATTGCAACGCACGATGAGGAATTGATAAAAGAATCGTATAGGTTAATAAAGGAATATAACCTGACAGATGATAAGTTTGAATTTCAAATGTTGCTTGGTGTTCGCCCTGAGCTTGGGAATAAAATCGTTTCTGACGGTTATAAGTTAAGGATATATGTTCCATTTGGGGAGCATTGGTATGCTTATTCAATGAGGCGGTTTAGGGAAAATCCACAGATCGCTGGTTATGTCTTTAAAGCTATATTTACCAGAAACTCTTTTTAAAAAATCTGGAGGTGAAAGAATATGTCTGAAGTTTTAAATCAAATTGAAGTTAGAGAGTTTGATGTAAGAAACATAAAAGCACCGCGCGGGAATGTTTTGACATGTAAAGGTTGGGCTCAAGAAGCTGCGTTGAGAATGTTGATGAACAATCTTGATCCAGAAGTTGCTGAGAAGCCCGAGGAATTAATTGTTTACGGTGGAACTGGAAAAGCAGCGAGAAATTGGGAGTGTTTCCATGCGATTGTGAGAAGTTTAAAGGAGCTTGAAAATGATGAAACGCTTTTAATTCAATCTGGCAAGCCTGTGGCTATTTTCAAAACTCACGAGTTCGCACCACGAGTGCTAATTTCAAATGCTATGCTTGTCCCAGCGTGGGCAACTTGGGATGAGTTTAGGCGACTTGAAGCACTCGGTCTTACAATGTATGGTCAAATGACTGCGGGAAGTTGGATTTACATCGGGACGCAGGGAATTTTGCAAGGAACTTATGAAACATTTGCAGCATGCGCAGACAAGTATTTCGGTGGAACCCTCGCTGGGAGATTTTTGCTAACTTCTGGACTTGGTGGAATGGGCGGAGCACAACCGCTTGCAGCTACAATGAACGGTGCAGCTTTCCTCGGAGTTGAAGTTGACAGAAAAAGAATTGAAAGGCGACTTCAAACAGGATACCTTGATATGATGACAGATAACCTTGATGAAGCGCTTGAAATTGTGCTTAAAGCTAAGGAGAAAAAAGAAGCAATTTCAGTTGGTTTAGTTGGAAATGCTGCTGATGTTTTACCGGAGATTTTGAAAAGAGGAATAATACCAGATGTTGTAACCGATCAAACCTCGGCACACGATACATTGAATGGTTATGTTCCAAATGGTATTCCGTATGAGGAGGCGCTTGAGTTAAGAAAGAAGGATCCGCAAAAATATATTCAAATGGCGAAACGATCAATAGTTGAACATGTGAAAGCGATGCTTGAGTTTAAAAGAAAAGGAGCGATTGTCTTTGACTATGGAAATAACATCAGAGGTGAAGCATATTCAAATGGTGTGAAAGATGCTTTTGAAATTCCGGGTTTTGTTCATGAGTTTATTCGTCCATTGTTCTGTGAAGGTAAAGGTCCGTTTAGGTGGGTTGCTTTAAGCGGAGATCCAGAGGATATTTACGCAACAGACGAAGCTGTTATGAAGACATTTCCAGAGAATAAATCACTTATAAGGTGGATTCAAAAAGCACAAAAACATGTTAAGTTTCAAGGTTTGCCTGCAAGAATTTGTTGGCTTGGATATGGAGAGAGAGCGAAAATGGGGAAGATTTTTAACGAAATGGTAAGGACAGGCGAAGTTAAAGCACCAATTGTAATAGGTCGTGATCACCTTGATACAGGTTCTGTTGCCTCTCCAAATCGTGAAACTGAGAAGATGAAAGATGGAAGCGATGCAATTGCCGATTGGCCAATTTTGAACGCACTTTTAAACGCGGTTGCTGGAGCAAGCTGGGTCGCAGTTCACCACGGTGGCGGTGTTGGAATTGGGCTTTCAATTCATGCTGGCATGGTTATCGTTGCTGATGGGACAAAGGAAATGGAACTACGACTTGAGAGAGTGTTGACAACCGATCCGGGACTTGGGATTGTTCGTCACGCTGATGCTGGTTATGAGAAAGCAATTGAAGTTGCAAGAAAACACGGTATAAAAATACCAATGTTGAAGTAAAAATTAAGAGCACCCGTTTGCTGGGTGCTCTTTATTATTCACTTCGTTTGATTCTTTCCCAGATCTCATCCATCTCTTCAAGTGTTGTTGAATAAATATCCTTACCTTGGGATTTTAATTCTCGTTCAATGTATTGAAATCGGCGTGTAAATTTTTCAACTGCCTTATTTAATGCACTCTCAGGATTTACTTTCAGAAATCTTGAGTAATTTACGATCGCAAAAAGTAGATCACCAAATTCTTCTTCTATTTTGCTTTGATCGTTAATTTGAATTGTTCTTTTTAATTCTTTGATCTCTTCCTCAACTTTTTTCCAAACATCGTCTGGGTGTTTCCAATCAAAACCAACGCTTGATGCTTTTTCTTGAACACGATATGCCTTTATCAGTGCAGGCAACGATTTTGGAATTCCTGAGATCACTGAATCGCGATTGTTCTCTGATTGTTTTAGTTTTTCCCAATTGTGTTTAACCTCTTTTGAATTATCAACTTTTAGATCGCCGAAAACATGTGGATGTCGGTAGATTAATTTTTCCTTTATCAGGGATATTACTTCGTCAAGCGTAAATTTCCCGTCTTCTTCGGCCATTATTGAATGCATTACTACATGAAGGAGCAAATCCCCGAGTTCTTTTTTCAGCTCTTCAAAATCGTCATTGTCTATTGCTTCAACGGTTTCATAAGCTTCTTCAATGAGGTTGTGTCTTATTGATTTATGGGTTTGTTCTCTATCCCATGGGCATTCTTTTCTCAGCTTGCGTACGACCTCAACAAGTTCGGAAAACAATTCACTGGTTCTGTTCATTGTTTTGTTCCTTTTTTTCATTTGATTTTCCATTCATCGCATTATATCTATCGTATGCTTCAATTATATCTTTGACGAGGCGATGCCTCACAACATCATTTTTGTCAAGATATACAAAAGCTATACCTTCAATCCCTTTTAAGATTTCTTGAATTTCCACAAGTCCGGATGTAGTTCTTGAGGGTAGATCTATTTGTGTTATATCGCCTGTTATTATCGCCTTTGAATTAACTCCAAGTCTTGTAAGAAACATTTTCATCTGCAAACTCGTTGCGTTTTGTGCCTCATCAAGTATTACGAAAGCGTTGCTTAATGTTCTACCGCGCATGTAAGCAAGCGGGATTATCTCAATAATTCTTTTATCAAAGTATGATTTTAATTTATCAGCTGGCAACATATCATCAAGGGCGTCATACAATGGTCTAAGATATGGATCTATTTTTTCCCTTAAATCTCCAGGTAAAAATCCGAGATTTTCTCCAGCTTCAACCGCAGGTCTGCAGAGTACAATTTTGCTTACCTCGTGATTTTTCAAGCTTGCAACTGCCATTGCAACTGCAAGATATGTCTTTCCAGTTCCCGCTGGTCCAATTACAAAAACTATATCGTTTTTCTTAACCTGCCGATAATATTCAAGTTGTCCTGGTGTTTTAGCTTTTATTGGTCCATTCTTTGTAAAAAGAATAACTGAATCAAGTTCATCATCAATATGTTTTCTACGCCTGTGCGTAGTTGATAGATCTTCGCTATCAAGCTTTACAAGATCAATTACTATGTTTACATCGTTTTCAGTGAGATGCCCATTTTTGCTAAGTATAAAAATAAGTTCCTTAAAAACACGCTCAATTTTCTCAACTTCGCTTTTTTCGCCTTTAAGTATGAGGTTATCCCCGCGGACAGTTATACCGGCATCAAATCTTTTTTCAATCAAATGCAGATAAGTATCGTTGTAGCCCAGGAGGGCGAGGGTGTTAACTCCAGTTAACTTAATTTTTCTTTCAACCATAATTTTGTGTTTTCTGTGCCTCCAAAATTTGTTTTGTTTCTCTAAAAGATTAAATCAAAAAAGATTAAAATAGTTCCAAAAAGAAAAAACCCCTGATGCTGTCAAACGGACAGCTCAGGGGTTGTAATTTAGAAAATTCAAAGAAATAAGTTCTCACATTCCACCACCCGCTGCTTGCTGTTTTTCTGCTTTTCTGCGGTAGTAGGCGTTTGCAGCTTGTTTTTCTTCTCGTGTCAATTCAGCTTTTGGTGGGATCTTCAAGACCCAACCAGGATAGATTATATCGGGATCTTTTATCTTATCTCTGTTTGCAACATAGATCTTTGGCCAGAGGAACGGATTATCGTAGATGGTTGGTTTTTTGGCTATGTTCCAGAGACAGTCGCGATCTTTCTTCCAAGTTCCAACAGTGTAGGTGGTTTCTTTAATGATGGCCTCAGCAAGAACTACTCTTCCTTCTCTCGTCTTTACAAGGGCTTTAACAGTTGTGTTGAGGTTGTTCACCTGTGGCTCAAATCCCATAACCTTGTCATAGAATTCAGAGAGAGCAACTCTTTTATCTGATTTGAGAGCTTGATAATCATTATAAAGCTTTTCAACCTCAGCTCTTCTTTCGTAAAGCTGTTCATTTGAAAGTCGGGAAAGTTCATTTAATCTTCTCTCAAAGTCAGCAACTCTTTGACGGTATTCATTAACTCCTTCTGGAGTTGTTCCAACAAGGGCGTAAATTTCATCCTGTGTTCTTTTTATTTGTGCATCTTTTTCAGCAGATTGTCTCTTTAAAGCATCAACTTCTTTATTCAACGCATCAAGTTTCGCTCTCAATTCATCTCTTTTTGCCGTCCAAGTTGCCATTTCCTTTTGCCAATCCTCATACCGCATTCTTACTCTCTCCTGCGCTAATCCAGTTATCGTGAAAACTATTAAAAGTAAAGGTATGGATAGGTTTTTAATCATCTTTGCTACTCCGTTTTTATTTTTTGTTAAAAACTCGTTTTTACTTCATCTGTTGAAGGCGTTGTTGAACTTTTTCCTTCTCGGATTGCAATTCTTTCAACTTTTTGTCTTTCTCTGAAATTTCGCGCTGTAAAGATGCCTTTTCTTGTTCTTTTGCTCTAATTTCCCTTTCAAGTTGTTCAGTTTCAGCCTTAAGATTATTCAACTGTTGAATTTCCTCTTCTTTCGCATATCTTGTGCAACCGGCAACGAAAAAGATGAATAAAGATATTAACAGTGTTGAGACAATCCTTTTCTTCATTAGATCTTCTCCGTATTTTATTTTTAAAGTCAATCGTAATATAATAAAAATCCAACTATTTGTCAAGTATATCCAGATCTGTGTGGAAACCTGTCAAAGTTTGCTTCGTCTTTTGTTGAATTAAAATTTTGAAATTTTCGTGTTTAAGTTTATCTTGAACTTGTCAAAATAATTTGGTGCGTTGAGCATGTTCACTGGAATAGTTGAAGAAATAGGAAAAATTAAAGCAATTGTTAGAAGGGGAAAGGCAAGAATTTTCGCAATAGCATCAAAAAAATTATTGAAGGAGATAAAAATTGGCGACAGTGTTGCTGTTAACGGGGTTTGCTTGACTGTTTTTGATAAATCAAATGAACATTTCAAGGTGGAGGCAGTTGAAGAAACTATTGGGAAAACAAATCTCGGAAATTTAAAAATTGGAGATGCGGTTAATTTAGAACTTTCGCTTAAACTCGGCGAACGCCTTGGTGGTCATATCGTTCTTGGACATGTTGATACAACTGGGACAATTAAGAGCATAAAGAAACTTGAAAACAGTTGGATTTTTGAGATAGAATTTCCAAGTGAGTTTGAGAAATATACTATACCTAAGGGCTCAATCGCTGTTGAAGGTATAAGTTTAACAATCGTTGAAGCTAATCAAAATAGATTCACAGTTTCAATCATTCCATATACTTGGGAAAACACGAACCTTAAGTTTAAAAAGATAGGCGATATAGTAAATCTTGAATTTGATTTTCTGGGGAAATATGTTGAAAATTTTTTAAAACAATGGAGAAAACAACAATGGCGAGAAGAATAAAATACTGGATAGAGGATAACGGGGAAAATTTTATAACAGATGAAGAGTGGGATGATATAATGAAATTGCAAAGATGGTATAACTCTGAATTCGTATGGACAGCTGGGAAAATAAATTTTAAAAGATTTGCTGTTTTCCCGAATTGGGAAAACATTGAGCTGATGATGTGGGCAGGTGAAAAAGACCCTGTTAAGAACATAATCGCTAAAAGGTTTGAATCTCTTCTATCGTCAGGTATGAGCGAGCTTGAGGCACTTGAAAAATTGGAAAAGGAAGGTTTGATCGTTCTAAAGCGTGGAGGATACATTGATAATTCAATCGCAAGTGGGATAACCAGAATCGGGGGCAATGAGTTCAATGCTTATCTTTTGTGTGAATTTCTTCTCAAGGTGTCGCTTATCGCAACTGGATCTGAGATAACTGTTCACGATGAAGGTGAGTTTATAAAAAGTGGGCTCGTAAAGATTAAAGCTGGCGAAGTATATGTTCATAAGACAGATAGAGTTTCTGAGGAGAAATGGGGCGAAATGAGAAGACATAAGAAAGTTTTTTCAATCGTTGATCCATCAAAATATACAAATTACCCGCGTCTCAAAAATGTCATTCCAAATTACAACTCACTTAACAACAAGGATAAACTTACAATTCTTCATGATTGGAACTGGCTCGGCTACGGTGATCCGTATGACTTTGAAGGAGATGATTTCGTAGGTTATGACTTGAACAAAAAAGCAAGGGCTATAATTTTTCTAAAAGAAAATAAATAGGCAGGTGGTCATGAAGAATTTTTTAATTTTTCTGCTCGTCTTTAACATTGCTTTTGCTCATGATTACTGGCTTAAACCGAAAAAATTTATTTTATCAAAAGATGATACCTTGACAGTTCATCTTTATGTCGGGGATAAACTTAACATTGAATTTGAGCGTGAATTTCAAAGTGAGATGACGGAAAAATTTGCAATCATAACGAATGATACCATTATTAACCTCTTGCCAAATTTAAACGATAAAGCTGTTCCGGTTTTGAATAAAAAATTTGATCTCAGTGGACTTGCCTTAATAGCGATGGACAGGGGATGGGCTTACATTGATTTAAGTAGAAAAGATTTTGAAGAATATCTTGAACACGAAGGTATAGATGATATAAAACTTTCTTCAACTGATACCAGTAAAGTTGAGCGAGAAAGATATCGCAGATATATTAAATCGCTTATTTCGTTTGATGGAAAAGTAGAAGGTGAAGTTTATAAAAAGGTCATAAATCAACGACTTGAGATAATTCTTTTAAAAAATCCCTTTTTGCTTAAGGTTGGGGATGTAATTGAAGCCAAAGTTCTATTTGAAGGCAAGCCGTTGGTAAATAAGACAGTTATGCTTTATAGTTTAGAACGGAATAAGGTTTCCGAGCAGAAGGTGAAAACGGATAAAAACGGGATAGCGAGGTTTCGCATAAAAAATCCTGGATTTCATCTTGTTCGGCTTGTTTATTTACGCAAATGTGAAGGTTGTGATAACTTGGATTGGGAAAGCTTCTGGGCGTCATTTAGTTTTGAAATACGAAGAAGTAAGTGAGATTTTTAAAGGTTGGTTTGAGTTTTTTATTTGACTTTGCTCTTGAAATTGACCTCTACCTTTGGCTTTCCCGGAACTATATTTACATTGCAAAATCCTCATAAGCTCAAAGACAGGGCTTGAATTTTTTAATTTTATCTAAATTGATTTTTTGAGTTTAAAAGGTTAAATTTTGTTTCGGATATTTTGAAATTCAGAGGATAAAAATTTGGTATTTTTCAAAAAAAGCGATAATGCCAGCAAGGTGAGCGACCCGGTTTCATCATCAAGGGCTGAAATTAGAAGTTTACATGACAGGAAAATCCAGGAGGAGTTGAAAAAAAGCGGAGAAATTCCACAGCACATTGCAATAATAATGGATGGAAATGGACGATGGGCGAAGAAAAGAGGTCTTCCAAGGGTTGCCGGACATAAGGAAGGTGTCAAATCTGTTCGCGATGTCGTTGAGGCATGTGCTCAACTTGGAGTAAAATATCTAACTTTGTTTGCTTTCTCTACGGAGAACTGGAAAAGGCCTAAATATGAAATTGATACTCTAATGAAGCTATTGATCAATGCCTTAAGGACTGAAACGGATAAACTTCACAAAAATGACATCAAACTTAATGCGATAGGTGATATTGAAAGCTTACCTCCTGAAGTTCAACAGGAACTTAAAGAAGCTATTGAAAAAACGAAGAACAACAAAAGAATGGTTTTGAACCTTGCTATAAGCTACAGCGGTAGATGGGAAATAATTGAAGCAGTGAAAAATATTGCAAGAGATGTCAAATCTGGGAAAGTAAAAATTAGCGAGATTGATGATAAACTTTTTTCAAACTATCTCAAAACTGCTGGGATGCCTGAACCTGATTTGCTTATAAGGACAAGCGGTGAATATAGAATAAGTAATTTTCTTCTTTGGCAAATTGCATATACTGAGATTTATATTTGTGATTGTCTCTGGCCTGATTTTAGAAGAAAACACTTGTACGAAGCAATTAGAGATTATCAAAGAAGAGAACGAAGATTTGGCATGACGAGCGAGCAGATTAAAAAGAAAAGCTTTAATGGCAATGCGTAGTTTGACTCTTTACATTTTAATGTTTGTTTTTTTTACATTTAGTTCTTTTTCTCAACAGCAGGAAGTTTATAAAATCCTTGGTATCTCAGTTGAAGGTAATACTGTAGCTCAGCCTTCCGCAATAATTCTTAATTCGGGTTTAAAAGTCGGGGATGAGATCGTTTTCACACGAATTGGTGATATGCTTATTCCTGGAGATAAAGTAAGGAATGCTATCAAACAGCTATGGGCTTTGAAAATTTTCAAGAAAGTTAGCATAGAGATTGAAAATCAGGTCGGAAACGGAGTTTATCTTTTGATTCGTGTTGAGGAGTATCCGCGCCTTGATGATATAATAATTCAGGGAAACAAGGCGATTTCTACAAAAGATATAAGAAACAAGATAAATCTTGTCAGAGGACAGGTAATTGCTGAAAATAGATTAACATCGGTGGCAAATGAGATAAAGAAGGCATACGAAGAAAAGGGGTATTTCTTAGCGGATGTTAAATTTGATATCATTCCAACGAAGGATGGAAGAGCAAATTTAAAAGTTAGCATAAACGAGGGGAAGAAGATCTCAATTAGAAAAATAATTTTTGAAGGAAATGTAAAGGTCAAAGATGGTGATTTGAAAGGTGCGATGAAGGAAACCAAAGAGAAAAGATGGTGGATGTTTTGGCGGACGGCAAAGTTCGATCGGAAGAAATATGATGAGGACAAGAAAAAGATAATTGAGTTTTATCGCAAAAGGGGATTTAAAGATGCAACTATTTTGGATGATTCTGTTTATGTTGACGAGAAAAGGGAAAATCTTTATATCAAGATAAAACTTTTTGAAGGACCACAATATAAAATTAGAAACATCACCTGGGAGGGAAACACAGTTTTTGACGATAAAATCCTTAGCGAGCGCTTGGACTTCAAGAAGGGGGATATTTATAATCGCGAGAAATTTGAACGAAATTTATATGGGAATGAACAACAAACAGATGTTGCATCACTTTATCTTGATAACGGATATCTGACAATGAATATGCAACCGGAGGAAGTGAAAGTCGGTGAAGATACGCTTGATATAGTGATTCATGTTTTTGAGGGGAAACAATTTAGAATAAGAAGAGTTGACATAAAGGGAAACACCAAAACGAAGGATAAAGTAATAAGGCGAGAACTTTACACAGTCCCGGGGAAATTTTTCAGCCGAAGCGATATTATAAGAAGTATAAGAAATCTTGCGGTTTTGAATTATTTTAACCAAGAAAAGCTCAAACCGGATTATAAAATGGTCAGCGACTCAACTGTAGATTTGACTTATGAAGTTGAGGAGAAATCAAGCGATACATTCAATGCTTCAGTTGGATATAGTAGTTTTGGGTTAATTGGTAGCATTGGAGTGACTTTTAACAATTTCTCAATTACTGAACCTTGGCGCGGTGGAGATGGGCAGATGTTAAATTTTGAATGGGTTTTCGGAAGATACGATTACAGGACATTTAGCTTAAGTTTCAGAGAACCTTGGTTTAGAGATACACCGACATCAATTGGCTTTAACATCTTTGATACAAGATACGGTTTTGGTTATGATTTGAGGCAAACTGGTGGCTCTATAAGTTTGGGTAGGAGATTGAGATGGCCTGATGATTATTTCAGGATTGATTACATCTTTAGATTTCAAATTTATAATGTTTCAGGGACAAGTGGATATTACAGGGAAGGAAAGCATAGTCAATTTAGCTTAACTCAGGTTATATCCAGAAATAGCATTGATAATCCAATTTTCCCGAGTATTGGTTCAAATGTTTCTCTATCACTTGAGATATCAGGTGGTCCTATTTTGCCTGGGACGACGGATTATTTTAAAATTACATTGAATTCTGAGTGGTTTAGCAGGATTTTCAACTGGGAGAAGCTTGTTTTGTATAACTCTTTTGATTGGGGTTATGTTGATGGCTTTAGGCGTGATTCGTTTATTCCACCAATTGAGATGTTTTCAATGGGCGGGACGGGGCTTGGATACATTGCGGTTACTCCACTTCGTGGTTATAATGATGTATCCATTGGAGTCACCGCCTATAATGTTCCGCAGGGAAAGATCATGATGAAATACACAAGCGAGCTTCGTTTTGGTGTGACTATGAATCCAATGCCCATATATTTGCTTTTGTTTGCTGAAGCTGGAAACGCTTGGGCGAGGACAAGGCAAGTAAGCTTATTTAATTTGTATCGCTCCGCTGGTTTTGGTGTGCGACTCCACATGCAACCAATTGGTTTAATTGGATTTGATTATGGATATGGATTTGATGATGTTGAACCAAAAGACGGAAGACCTGATGGATGGCATTTCCATTTCCAATTTGGAAGAGGTTTTTAATTTAAAAACCAAATAAGGAGAACTTGTGATGAGAAAAAATATTGTCCTGATTCTAACAATTTTATTTTTTGCTGTATCTTTACATTCACAGCAGGCAACGATAAGAATTGGTTATGTTGATTCACAAGTGATCTTGCAACAATTGCCAGAAGCACAAAGAGTTCAAAGAGAGCTTGATAACCTCTTGCAGAAATATCAAACTGAATACGATCAAATGGTGAAAACTTATCAAAGCAAAGTGGAAGAGTATCAAAAGAAAGAAGCGATGTTGAATCCGCAAGCGAAGGAGCAAATGCAAAGGGAAATTTTAGAGCTTGAGCAGAAAATTTTTGAATACAGAAATCAAAAGCTTGGACCTCAGGGAGAGTTTGAACAGGAAAGAGAAAAAAGATTAAAGCCATTGAGAGACAAAATAATTGATGCAATTGAAGATGTCGCTCGTGAGGAAAAGCTAAATTTTGTGTTTGACAAGGCTGGTGATGTTATCCTTCTCTATGCCGACAAGCAGTTTGACATCACATTTAAAGTGCTTGATAAATTAACGAGAGGAGCAAAATCTAAATGAGAATTTTTTTAAGTGTAATTTTTGCTTTTTTTGTTTCTGTGGGATTTTTGTTTTCGCAAATGAAGATTGGTTATGTTGATTCGGAGACCATAATGAAACAACTTCCCGAGGCACAGGAAGCGCAACGAAAAATTGATGCCCTCGTCCAGCAGTGGCAAATAGAACTGCAAAGAATGCGAGATGAATGGAAGGCAAAATACGACGAGTATGAGAGAAGAAAACTTATTTTAACTGATGAAGCAAGAGCTCAGATGGAAAAGGAACTTACCGAGCTTGATAGAAAGATAGCGGAGTTTCAAATGCAAAAGTTTGGTCCAGATGGTGAACTTTACCGCAAGCAGGATGAGTTTGTAAAGCCAATTCAGAATAAAATTTTCAATGCGATAAAAGAAGTTGCAATTGAGGAAGGATATGACTTTGTGTTTGATAAAAGCGGAGAAATCTTGTTGCTCTATGCGAACGAGAAATATGATCTAACTCAAAAGGTGCTTAACAAACTTCTTAAAGTAAGGTAGAGAACTTTGGATGAAACTTTCCGAAATAGCGAAAATACTTAATTGCACAATTTTGGGTGATCCTGAGGTTGAGATAAGCAAAGTTTCCGAGATACATAATGCGAACAAAGGTGATATAACTTTTATAGCAAACCCAAAATATGAAAAGTTTTTTGATACGACGAACGCATCCGCTGTAATTGTTGGAAAAAACTTTGCAAAGAGAAGAGATGATTTATCTTTATTGATCGTTGATGACCCATACTTTGCTTTTGTAAAGGTTTTAAAAATGTTAAGTCCAGCGGTGGAGCTTTTGCCCCCTGGGATTCATCCAACCGCTGTGATTGCCGAAAGTGCCAGTCTCGGAAAAAATGTTCGGATCGGTGCTAACGCAGTTGTCGGCGAAAGAGTTAAAATTGGAGATAATTCTGTGATAATGCCTGGTGTTGTCATCGGAGATGATGTTGAGATAGGAAGTGATGTTTTGATTTATCCAAATGTAACCATTTATCACAAATGTAAGATTGGAAACAGGGTTATAATACACTCTGGCACGGTAATAGGAAGTGATGGATTTGGTTTCGTTCCAAGACCAGATGGGACATACGAAAAGATACCTCAAATTGGCATTGTTGTAATTGAAGACGATGTTGAAATCGGTTCAAATTGTTCAATTGATAGAGCAACTCTCGGAGAGACAGTTATTAAGCGTGGAGCGAAGTTAGATAACTTGATACAAATTGCTCATAATGTGGTGGTTGGTGAAAATACAGTTATAGCAGCGCAAACTGGGATAGCTGGAAGCACAAAAATAGGTAAAAACTGTGTCCTTGCGGGTCAAGTTGGAATTATCGGACATATTGAAATTGCAGATAGAACAACGATAGCAGCTCAATCAGGTGTTTCAAAATCAATCACTGAACCGGGAAAGGTTTATTTTGGTTATCCTGCAAGGGAACATTCTCTTGCTTTGAGAATAGAGGGAGCAATAAGACAACTTCCGGAGTTGATAAAAGAATTTCGGGAGTTGAAAGCAAAAGTTGAAAAGTTCTTTTCTGCTGGATGAATTGCTAATAGAGAAGATAAGTGATAAAGCAAAAAGCGATGTTGTTGAAGTTTCTGAAAGAAAGACCTTTGAGAAAATTGAGGGAGAGTTTAAAGTAAAGAAAAACTAACGGAGGAGCTTTGACAATGCTTGTTCAACAGCAGACGATAAAAAGAGCGATCTCGTTATCGGGAGTTGGATTACACACAGGGCAATGGTGCACGATAACTTTCAAGCCTGCGCCACCAAATTATGGGATTAGATTTAAAAGAGTTGATCTCGGAGGCGCGCCAGAAATTCCCGCACTCGTTGAATATGTTGTTGATGTCAGTCGCGGAACTACTCTCGGAATCGGTGATGTTAGAGTCCATACAGTTGAACATGTGCTTGCTGCGATCGCTGGGCTTCAAATTGATAATATCTTGATTGAACTTGATTCAATTGAACCACCAGTTGGTGATGGAAGTGCGAAACCTTTTGTTGATGCTTTGCTTGAAGCAGGGATTGAAAAACAGGACGAGCCAAAAGATTATTTGATAATAGATCAAGCGATTCTTTATTCAGATGAAAGCAAAGGTGTTGATATCGCCGCTTTGCCTCTTGATGATTTCAGGATCACGATAATGATTGACTATAAAAATCCTGCTCTTGGAAGTCAACACACTGGATTATTTTCGCTTGAAAAGGAATTTGTAACTGAATTTGCCCCAGCGCGAACATTTTGCTTCCTGCATGAAGTTGAGACGCTTTATGAAATGGGATTAATACGAGGCGGGAATCTTGATAATGCGATAGTGATAGTTGATCGTGATCTTTCAAAGGATGAAATAGAAAGGTTGAGTAAAAAATTTGGTTTAAACGAGGTCGTTTTTCTTGGAAGCAATGGTATTTTAAACAATAAACCTTTGAGATTCAAAAACGAGCCAGCGAGGCATAAGCTTCTTGATCTCTTGGGTGATCTCGCTCTCGTTGGTGCTCCAATGAAGGCGCAAATCCTTGCTGCAAGACCTGGGCACGCAAGCAACATTGAATTCGTGAAAAAGATAAGAAAACTCTATTTGCAGAAAAAGCTCGTAAAGAGATACCAGTTTGAGAAAAAAGAAGGTGTTGTTTTTGACATCAATGCCATTCAAAGGATTTTACCGCATCGTTATCCTTTCCTGCTCGTTGATAAAATAGTTGATTTCAAGATGGAGGAGAGAATAGTTGGGGTTAAGAATGTAACAGGAAATGAATTTTTCTTCCAAGGTCATTTTCCTGGTCATCCGATAATGCCTGGTGTTTTGATAATTGAAGGGATGGCTCAAACTGGCGGTATCTTGCTTTTGAACGGTGAAGAGAACATGGACAACAAATATGTTTATTTCATGGCGATAAAGAACGCAAAATTTAGAAAACCTGTCTTCCCAGGAGATACTCTTATATTTGAGGTTGAAATGGTTGATAGGAGAACAAAGTACTGCACCATGCGTGGGAAAGCTTATGTTGATGGGAAACTTGTTGCCGAAGCAGAGATGATGGCAGCAATAGTTACAAAATCGGAGTTAACTTCTGTTGAACAAACTTCGGAAAAAGAAGCATGAGCACCTTTATTGATCCGCGGGCTGTTGTTAGCCCAAATGCCCAAATCGGGGATAATGTCAAAATAGGACCTTTTACAGTAATTGAAGATAATGTCGTAATTGGAGACGGAACTATCATTGGTTCAAATGTATTCATAGGGTATGGCACAAGAATTGGAAAAAATTGTAAAATTTTTCACGGAGCTTCTGTTGGTTCAATACCACAGGATCTAAAATTTAAAGATGAAGAAACCACGCTTGAAATTGGTGATAACACGGTGATTCGTGAGTTCTGCACACTAAATAGAGGGACATCTTATTCAGGTAAAACCGTCATTGGTAGTAATTGCTTTATCATGGCTTATGTTCATATTGCGCATGATTGTGTGATTGGAAACAATGTAATAATGGCAAATGCGGTGAATCTTGCTGGACATGTCGTGGTTGAAGATTATGTCGTGATCGGCGGACTTGTTCCAGTTCATCAGTTTGTAAGAATTGGACAGCATTCAATTGTTGGTGGTGGATGGCGTGTTCCAAAAGATGTTCCACCATATATAATGGCAGCTCGCGAGCCGTTGAGATTTGAAGGACTTAACATCGTCGGCTTGAGGAGACGAAACTTCCCCAAAGATGTGATCCAGAAAATTGAGTACGCTTACAGGATAATCTACCAATCAAATCTGAATGTTTCGCAGGCGTTGAAGAAATTAAAAGAAGAAACCGACCTAATACCTGAAGTTCAAAACATAATTAACTTTATTGAAAAAAGTCAACGCGGGATAATCAGAGGTCCTTATGACAAGTAATAAATGGATTTTCCTTAACACTGGTTTCAATGATGGCGAATTTAATATGAGATTTGATGAAAATCTCGCTCGCCTTTTCGCGGAGGGTAAGATTAAACCAGTGTTAAGAGTTTATGGGTGGAGACCGTATACAATTTCAATAGGTTATAATCAGGACGAGAAGGTTTTTGATTTTGATAAAATAAAAAAGACAGGGATAGGTTTTGTTAGAAGGCCAACTGGTGGAAGGGCAATCCTTCATTCTGAAGAGCTTACATACTCAGTTGTGATGAGTTCCGGAGGTAAAAGTGTGCTTGAGATTTACAATATGTTAAGCAAGGCAATCGCAAGGGGGCTGAGCCTGCTTGGGGTAGAGTTTGAACTTGAAGAATCACAGCCCGATTTTAAAAAACTTTACAGGGAATTTAATTCAATTCCATGCTTTGCAAGCTCAGCTAAATATGAAATTCATTACAAAGGGAGAAAAATCGTCGGAAGCGCGCAAAGAAGATACGGCGATGTTGTCCTGCAACACGGTTCAATTTTAATTGGAGAGTTTCATAAAAAATTGCCAGAATTTTTAAAGATTGATTCGCAAGATTTGATTGAGCAGTTAAAGGATGAAATTGAAAATAAAACGATATCATTAAATGAAATCTTCGGTCGTCAGATTAAATTTGAGGAAGTTGCTGATGTCTTAAAGCGAGGTTTTGAAATAGAGCTTGGAATTGAGTTTGAAGAAATTTCTCAAACAAAATTTCAAGAAATAATTTCATGAGTTTGAAAAAGGTCACGACCAAAACTTTGCTTGAGATGAAAAAGCGGGGAGAGAAGATTGCTATGTTGACCGCTTACGATTTTTTGATTGCTAAATTGCTTGATGAATCCGGAATTGATGTAATCCTCGTTGGTGATTCACTTGGAAATGTTTTTCAAGGACATGAAACAACTTTGCCTGTCACGGTTGACGATATGATTTATCATGCAAAAGCTGTATGTAGAGGTGTTAAGAGAGCGATGGTTGTGGTTGATATGCCGTTTTTATCATATCAAGTAAGCATTGAGGAAGCGGTGCGGAATTGCGGAAGAGTTTTAAAGGAAACCTGCGCCGAAGGTGTAAAGATTGAGGGCGGTAGCGAGATCGTAGATGTCATTTACAAATTGACTTCAATTGGGATTCCTGTCATGGGACATCTTGGTTTAACTCCGCAGAGCATACATAAGTTCGGAAGTTATGATGTGCGCGGTGTTGATGAAAAAGAAGCAGAAAAAATTTTAAACGACGCAAAATCCCTTGAATCGGCAGGCGTGTTCTCAATTGTCCTTGAAAAAATACCTGCGCATCTTGCTAAAAAAGTTACCGAGTCGGTTTCTGTTCCAACAATTGGAATTGGAGCAGGTCCATTTTGTGATGGACAAGTTTTAGTCGTTTATGATATGCTTGGATTATTTGAGGAGTTCAAGCCAAAGTTTGTGAGAAGATACGCCGAAATTGCAAAAACCATAAGAAATGCCTTTGAAAATTACATATCCGATGTTAAATCTGGTAAATTCCCAAATGAGAACGAATCGTATTAGGAACTTAACCTAATTTTTATTGTGTTTTAGATTTTGAGTTCATCAAATTTTAAATCTCAAGCCGATGAAGAGTGTACTGCACATATTGACATTGATGATATTTATCTTCGGGACTTTGCAATTTGCAAGCGTTGTCTCATTTTGTAGGATGTCAAGCCAAGCTCAAACTCAAATCTCTTGTTTATGCTCGGGGGATTTTGATGGCGATTATGAATCAATCTCTCAGGATAGAGCTATTTGTTGTTCAGTGAAAAAATTTGAGAAAATCAGCGTTCAAGATTTCTCCAATTTCAAAGATGAAATTTCAAAATTGATTTCATTTAAAGCCAGCTTAAAAAGCGAAGCAATTTCGCTCGCGGATTTTTTCACTCCGACAATTTTCAAATCCTATCCTATTTCTCCGCCCAAGATTGACATTCCTATATTAAATTCCTCTCTTCTTATCTGAAAATTCCGACCTGTCTTAAAAGCAGTTTATCAGCGTCCTGACTTTTCTTGGTTTTGATTCCAAAGCGCGATTCAAAAGTCTTGCGGATTTAGAAATCCGTTAAAACCAGTTTACAAAATAAAGAGTTTTTGAAGATTATGAAATTCATTCAATGTCTAATCGTCGTGTGTTTATTCTCAATTTCCGTTTTCCCACAAACTCTTGATGACTACATAAAAATTGCGTTAGAAAACAACGCAGAGCTTAAGGCACTGGAATTACAAGTTGAAGCGCTTGAGAAGAGAATAAGGCAAGCAAGTGCTTTGTCGGATCCTATGTTAATGTTTGGGGTTGTAAACCTTCCGACGAATTTAAGTTTTACGCAAGATATGATGACAATGAAAGAATTTGGGTTTTCTCAAATGTTTATGTATCCGGGAAAGTATTCGTTGATGGGGAAAATGGCGCAGAAAGATTATGAGGTCGCTAAAGAAGTTTACCGTTCAAAGAAGCTTGAGCTTATAGCGAATGTCAAAATGCTTTACTTTGAGATTTATTACATGACGAAGGCAATTGAAATCACAAATAGGTCTATAGATTTGCTCAAAGATTTTGTAAAAATAGCATCAACGAGGTTTGCAACTGGGCAAGGGATTCAGCAAGATGTTTTGAAGGCACAAGTTGAGCTCTCAAAGATGATGGATGAATTGATAAAAATGGAAGCAGAAAGAAAAGATATGATAGTTAAATTCAACGCTTTGCTTTACAGAAAGCCGATGGATTCAGTTTCCGTTCCAAGCGGAATTGAAATTGTCCAGTTTAATAAAAGTTATGATGAATTAGAAAATCTTGCCTTTGAGAACAATCCGATGATAATTGCGATGAAGAAGATGGTTGAAAAAGATAAGGTTATGAATCAATTTGCAAAGAGTGAGTTGATACCTGATTTTGAAATCAAGTTTTCTTACGGACAGCGTTCGTTCGTTGATCAATCTGGGATGAGGGCGCACGATATGTTAAGTTTTTCAATCGGTCTTAACATACCTGTTTTTTTCTGGCGGAAACAGAATTTGAAAATTCAAGAGACGGCGATAATTGTTTCCCAGTCGGAGGCAAAACTTGCTATGATGAAAAATGAGGTTTCAAGGATGATTCAAGAAACGATGAACAAGATTGAAAAGAACATAAAATTGATTGAACTTTATAAAAGTGGGCTGATACCGCAAGCGACGCAAAATTTAAATGTTGGGCTTATAGGCTATCAAGTTGGAAAAATTGATTTCATGACGCTTGTGGATAATTTTATGTCTCTTTACAATTACCAAATCCAGTATGAGAAAATTATCGCGGATTACAATTCAAAACTTGCGGAGCTTGAAATGCTCATCGGCATAGAAATTAACGAAAATTTCAAAAACTAAAATTTTATGAACTACCATGAAATGGAAAATTATCGCAGCAATCGTTTTTTCTTCTCTCGTTTCACTTTTGGCAGGATATTTTCTCGCAAAGGAAATTTTCCCATCGTCAGTTAAGGGTTTTGATGAAAATGTAAAATTGAGCTCAGGGCAAAAGGTTCTTTATTACAGATGTGGAATGCATCCGTGGGTGATTGCTGATAAACCGGGGAAATGTCATATATGTGGAATGGATTTAACAGCGGTTTATGAAGGTGAGGAAAGCGGAAGTGATGTGGTGAAAATTGATCCAACTATAGTCCAGAATATCGGTGTAAAAATTGAACCTGTAAGAAGGATGGAACTCAGAAAGAGCATCAAAACGGTTGGCGTAGTTGACTACGACGAGACAAAGATCGCAGTTATCACGACAAAAGTTTCGGGATGGATAGAAAAGCTTTATGTTGACTATACAGGTAAATTTGTTCGCAAAGGCGAGCCATTGTTTGAGATCTACAGTCCAGATCTTGTCACTGCACAAGAGGAGTATTTACAAGCGATAAATTATAAGCAAAGGGTCTCACAAAGTAGAGATCCAAACATAATTGAAGGAGCAGATCAACTCGTTGAAAGCGCAAGGAAACGACTTCTTTACTGGGATATTTCGGAAGAACAAATAAAAGAGCTTGAAAGCACGAAACAAGTTCGCAAGACGCTGATAATTTATTCACCTGTGGATGGTGTCGTGATAGAAAAAAACATATTTCTTGGAATTAAAGTCGCCCAAGGGATGAATTTAATGAAGATCGTGGACCTTTCAACAGTTTGGGTTTATGCTGATATTTATGAATATGAATTGCCTTGGGTAAAAGTTGGTGAAGAGGCGGAAGTTGAAATCCCATACTTGCCAGGTAAAATTTTGAAAGGAAAAATTTCATACATTTATCCATTTCTTCAAACTGAGACAAGGACTGTTAAGGTGCGCCTTGAATTTGAAAATTTTGGGTATTTTCTCAAGCCGGATATGTATGTAAATGTAATAATCAAATCAAAAGTTGCTATAAACACTATTGCTGTCCCCGAGCAATCAGTGATAAGGACTGGAAAACGAGACATCGTCGTTGTATCTCTCGGCGAAGGAAGGTTTAAATCAGTTGAAGTTAAACTTGGAGTTCTTGCTGATGGTTATTATCAAGTGCTTGAAGGATTATATGAAGGTCAAGACATCGTTACTTCTTCTCATTTTCTCATAGATTCTGAAAGCAATCTTAGAGCTGCGCTTGCTGGGCTATTCCATCAACATTATGAAGAAAATAAACAAAATCAAGAAACGAAGAAGACACAGAAACGAGATAAGTCAGAGATAAGGCACGAGCATAAAGATGAAAAATCTGTAAAATCGCAAACTCCTAATAAGGCTATTGATCCTGTCTGTGGTATGGAAGTAGATCCCAAAGTTGCTCTTTCATACACTTACAAAGGGGAAAATTTTTACTTCTGTATGAAATCGTGCCTTGAAAAGTTCAGAAAGAACCCGGAAAAATACTTGAAAAAGTGATTTCTCCAAAATAAAAGTGGAGTTTTTTATGATACAGCGAATAATTGAATGGTCCGTAAACAATCGGTTTCTTGTTATCTTCGTTGTTTTGTTTGCTATAGTTGCAGGAATTTATTCAATTCAAACAATACCGATTGATGCAATTCCAGATTTGAGCGATGTTCAAGTAATAATTTACACGCAATATCCTGGGCAATCGCCGGAAATTGTTGAGCAACAAGTCACTTATCCACTTACGACGGCGATGGTTTCTGTCCCGAAATCAAAGGTTGTTCGTGGGTATTCATTTTTTGGCTACTCACTTGTATATGTAATCTTTGAAGACGGCACCGATCTTTACTGGGCAAGAAGTCGTGTTCTTGAGTATTTAAACTATGCTATGAATAAGTTGCCAAAGGGTGTGGTTCCAGCTCTTGGTCCTGATGCAACTGGTGTTGGATGGGTATTTATGTATGCGCTTGTTTCTGATAAGAGAGATTTAAGCGAACTGCGTTCAATTCAAGATTGGTATTTGAGATATGAACTTACAAGTGTTGATGGAGTTGCTGAAGTCGCAAGTGTCGGTGGATATGTTAAAAACTATCGCATAACAGTTGATCCAAATAAACTTCTTGCTTATAACATTCCGTTAAATCAAGTTGAAATGGCTATAAAGAGAAGCAACAATGATGTTGG
Source organism: Candidatus Kryptonium sp. (assembly GCA_025060635.1). NCBI lineage: Bacteria > Pseudomonadati > Candidatus Kryptoniota > Candidatus Kryptonium > Candidatus Kryptonium sp. Next base: position 160,151 of record JANXBN010000004.1, read on the forward strand.
AGGCGAAGTAATAGAGATGGGAGAAATGGAGTATATGATTCGTGGGCTCGGATATATAAAGACAATTGAGGACATTAAAAAGATCCCCATCGGAGTAAGCAGTGCTCATGCAAAGGTGGTTGAAATGAAAGCGCAAACAGATGAAGGTATGTCAACTTCTGAAATGCATAAAAAATCAAATATGAGTTCAGATGATGCTTTTTCATCTAAAGAGATATTTGGAAACAGAATTTTTAAAAGTGGGACGCCGATTTTCCTTGGAGATGTAGCAACTGTTTCAGTTGAGCCGATGATGAGAAGAGGAATTGCTGAGTTAAATGGTGAGGGCGAGGTCGTTGGTGGTATAATTGTGATGCGACATGGTGAAAATGCTTTGAAAGTAATTGAAGGAGTCAAAAAGAAACTTGAGGAGTTGAAAGCTGGGCTTCCCGAAGATGTTAAAATTATACCTGTTTATGACAGGTCTGAACTTATAAAGAGATCAATCGCAACTTTGAGGGAGAAGCTTATTGAAGAGTCAATAATAGTTGCGCTTGTTTGTTTGCTTTTCTTGTTTCATTTCACAAGTGGGCTTGTTGCGATCTTTACACTTCCGACCGCGATTTTGATTTCATTTATTGTGATGAAGATTCAAGGTATAAATGCAAACATTATGTCTCTTGGTGGCATCGCAGTTGCAATTGGAACGATGGTTGATGCCGCTATAGTGATGATTGAAAACGCACATAAACATCTTGAACAGGACTCCGAGAAAAAAGATCACTGGAAGATAATTCTTGATGCTTCAAAGGAAGTTGGACCATCTTTGTTTTATTCTTTGCTTGTCATTACGGTTTCTTTTCTCCCGGTTTTCGCACTTGAAGCACAAGAGGGACGACTTTTTAAACCACTTGCATATACTAAAACATACTCAATGGCAGCAGCTGCAATTCTTTCAATTACGATCGTCCCAGTTTTAATGGGTTATTTCATAAGAGGGAAAATTCCGCCTGAGGAAAAAAATCCGATCAATAGATTTTTGATGAAAGTTTATCATCCTGTGTTAAATTTTGCTTTGAAGTTTAAATGGGTTGTCATAGTTGCCGTTGTTTTAATTTTAGCTTTGACCTATATTCCTTTTTCAAAGATTGGGTCGGAGTTTATGCCACCTTTGTGGGAAGGTGATCTTCTCTATATGCCAACGACTCTTCCGGGAATCTCAATCACGAAAGCGAAAGAGATTTTACAGCAAACCGATAAAATTATAAAGCAATTTCCGGAAGTTCATCATGTATTTGGTAAGATCGGACGAGCTGAGACAGCGACTGATCCCGCTGGACTTGATATGATAGAAACGACGATCATGTTAAAACCTGAAAACGAGTGGCGACCTGGGATGACACCAGAGAAACTTATAAGAGAAATGGACAGGGCACTTCAGATCCCAGGATTATCAAATGCGTGGACGATGCCGATTAAAACAAGAGTTGATATGCTTTCAACTGGAATTAGAACGCCCGTGGGAGTAAAAGTTTCTGGCCCAGATTTAGAAACTTTGGAAGAAATAGGGAAACAAATTGAAGCGCTACTTAGAAAAGTTCCAGGCACTGTTTCGGCTTATTCAGAAAGAATTCTCGGGGGAAACTATGTTGATTTTAAAATCAAAAGAGAAGAGGCAGGAAGATATGGCCTAACGGTTGGAGATGTTCAAGATGTTATAATGACAGCAATTGGTGGAATGGAGGTTACAAATATAATTGAGGGACTTGAGCGATATCCTGTTAGCATTCGCTATCCAAGAGAGTTGAGAGATAACATTGAAGATTTGAAGCGTGTGCTCGTTCCTACTCCAACTGGTGCGCAGGTTCCATTAGGACAACTAGCGGATATTGAGATCAAGAAAGGTCCGATGGTTATAAGAAGCGAAGATACGAGACCAAATGTTTGGGTTTATGTTGATTTTAGAGATTATGATGTTGGAACTTATGTGAAGATGGCTAAGCGTGTTGTAGAAGAAGGCATTAAGCTACCGCCTGGATATACGATTACTTGGAGCGGACAATTTGAATATATGGAAAGGGCAAAGGAAAAACTTTTTTATATAATCCCTGCGACATTGCTTATAATTTTTGTGATAATTTATCTCAACACGAAATCAATCGTAAAGGTGTTCATCGTTTTCCTTGCCGTTCCGTTTTCACTTGTTGGTGCGATATGGCTACTTTACATACTTGACTATAATATGAGCATTGCCGTATGGGTTGGAATGATAGCGCTTGCTGGGCTTGATGCTGAAACGGGAATTGTGATGCTTCTGTATCTTGATCTTGCTTATGAAGAATGGAAGAGAAAAGGAAAGTTAAAGACGATAAATGATTTAAAAGAAGCAATTTATCATGGGGCACTGAAAAGGTTGAGGCCTAAAACTATGACCGTTGCAACGATAATTGCTGGGCTTTTGCCTATAATGTTAAGCCACGGAACAGGAGCGGATGTGATGAAAAGAATATCTGCTCCGATGATAGGTGGCGTCGTGACAAGTTTCATACTTGAACTTATTGTTTATCCCGTAATCTACCTTATCTGGAGAAGTTGGACAATGAGAAAGGAACAGAAAGCGGAGATATTATAAACAAAATTCGGGGCGTCGCAAAGGGACGCCCCTTGTTATCTTATTTTTTCCCAAATGGAAAAACGAAATTAACTCTTGGCTCAACTCTTTTTTGAACTTCGTATTTGGTGTTATCTCCGACTCTTATCGGCTTAAATGTCCATTGATAAAGCATACTTATAACGATAAACTTTACAGGTTTATATCCAACCTCAGCATATAGTAATGAGCGTTCGTCAAGACGAAAAACATCTCCAAAATCTTTTATATTTCTTCTGTCATATCCAGCATCAAGCACAATTGTCGGTAAAATCTGAGGAAGTTCAAGGTCAAGGTGAAGCGTTCCGCTCTCCGGTGTCCCATCTAACTGTTGATAGCTTCCAACGATTTGTAATTGTCCGAGGAGCGTGAAGATTAGCTCGCCGTAAATTCCAGCGTTTTTCTTTGCATTTCTTAACGCTTGGAGCTTGCTTGTTGCGTTTATGGTATCTCTTAAATTAAATCTTTCAATTTCGTAAAAATAATTGAAGTAACTTGGTAAAAATTGATCGCCGAAGTTTCTTCGTTCAATTTTTGCACCTATGTTTAGGATGCCAAGACCGCGGAGCTCAAAATTGCTTCCGTATGCAATTCCACTGCCATAGTTTAAAAACTTAACATAATCAAAATATACATCCCAACCGAAAATTTTTGATCTAATGATCGGCAATCCGATATCAAGACCAATTACATCAGGTCTTTCCCAATCTCTGACTATTGTTCGTTTTACTGGGTCGTAGTGAGCGATTGCATCTTTGTTTAAATCAGTTGCATAGGTTGCACCAAGTTCAAGATTCCCGATAATGGGAATTTCTCCCGCAGGTGTAAATTTCAAAGGTCTAACATATCCGCGAAGCCCAAATACGCCTATTTTCCTCAAATCGCTAACGACAGATTCAAATCCAAATTTTCCGAAATCAACATCAAATTCAAGCCCAACTTTTCTGTCGTCATAGCTTGCGTTGTTTTTGTAATAATAAATAATTGTTCCGTGTCCAAGTCGTGCGTAGTCAAGCGCACCAAGTCGTGCATAAAACGGATCTCCTTTTAATCCATATCTCACATATCTTATTGCTCTCAAGAAATCATAAAATTCGTTCCAATCCTCTGTTCTTATTTTCCCATCGTTTACTCCAATTCTCAAGTTAACATCAAAACCGATCCCAATTTTGCCAAATGCGATTTCAGGTGAGATGTTGAGAAGGTAATATGGCTTTCCATCAAACCAAGATAGCCCAAGCCCACCTGCAAATTCACCGCTTGTTTGAGGTGTTGGCGGTGTAGTTCCTCTTTGAACTCTTCGTTGTGAGTATGCGGAAGTAAACAAAAGGATCAATGCTAATAAAATTATAGCTTTTCGCATTTTGAGTTGAAATTTTATTTTTAAATTTTTTCAGCCGAAAACTAATTTACAAATAAAAAATGCTGTAAGCAAGCCAGTTATATCTGAGATCACACCTGCTGGAACTGCATGTCTTGTTTTTCTTATGTTCACGGAGCCGAAGTAAACCGCAAGCACATAAAAAGTTGTTTCAGTGCTTCCATACATAGTTGAGACAAGAAGCCCGAGGAATGAGTCAGGTCCATATGTTTTCATTATCTCCGTCATAATCCCGAGCGAGCCACTTCCAGAGAGTGGTCGCATCAAAGCCATAGGTAAGGCTTCAGCTGGAAAACCAATTAAATTTGTGATCGGGCTTAAAATCGCAACAAGGACATCCATTGCACCACTTGCTCTGAAGATCCCGATTGCAACGAGCATAGCAACAAGGTAGGGAATTATTCGCACTGCTACATTAAAACCTTCCTTTGCTCCTTCAACGAATGATTCGTAAACTTTAACTCTTTTTGCAAATCCATAGATCAAGAAGGTAAAGATCACGAAAGGTATTGCGATGACAGAGATTATGTTCATTATTTCCCTGAAACTCATTGCTGTTCCTCGCTTTTGTTTTCTTCAAGTTCTTTTTTGAAAATTTTCAACCTTTGGAAAATTTTCGCAGCGGTCACACCTGCAATAGTTGCTGCAAATCCACCGACAATTGTTGTGCTTATTATCGCAGCTGGATCTGCCGAACCAAGCGCAGCTCTAACTGCAATTGCCGTAGCAGGTATTAGTGTCATCCCACTTGTGTTGATCACGAGAAAAGTCACCATTGCATCGCTTGCTGTGTCTTTCTTCGGATTTAATTTTTGCAGTTCTTCCATCGCTTTAAGCCCAAGGGGCGTTGCTGCGTTCCCAAGTCCGAGCATGTTTGCTGAGATGTTCATTATCATGGCGCCAATTGCTGGATGTTCTGGAGGGATCTCTGGGAAAAGTCGCTTTGTTAATGGCTTTACAGCTTTTGCAAGCAGATTTATCAAGCCAGCAAGTTCACCTATCTTCATTATCCCGAGCCAAAGGGCCATTATTCCGATCAAACCTATCGCAATCTTGACCGCAAGTTCTGAATATTCAATCACAGCGTTTAAAACTTGCTTTATCTTAACAAGCGAAACTCGTTCAAAGACGATTGATGCGTTGTAAGTTTTCTCTCCAGATTTTTCAAACTTCAGAATGTTTGCAATAAGTTTATCCGTGTTCGTTCCCTTGCCCTTTGCCATTGACTTCCAAAATTCGGGCGTATTTTCAGATATTAGCAAAGTTATAGTTCCTTTCCCGTCATCTTTTAGGTTTAAGATCACCTCATTTTCAACGATATCTTGTGTAAAGTTCTTGAGCGAATAGAAATCTTTGTAATAATCACCGCTCGCCTTTAAAATTCCTTTAACTTGAGCCCCAGGTTTGATTTCTTCATTGACCTCAATCGTTGCTTTGAATTCAACGCCGTTTCTGTATTTGTTTATTGAGCTTTCGTAAACATCTGTCCCCACCGCTGTGATGATACCAATTACTATCAAAGCAAGCCAAATGTAGTTCATCATAGTTCCTTCAGCCCCTTTGTTTTAAAATGTAAATGTTTTTCCTAAATGGGAAGGATGAGTTTCCGTTTTTGTTCCTAACGATGACATCAAGCTTGTGGATTCCATCGGTAAGTTTAAAATTAGGTGTGAACAAAATAATTGAGAAATTTTTTGCGTCAATTGTAGTGATAGAGTTTCGGTCGACCTGGAGCGAGTCAATTTTTATCTTTATGCTTTCTTTATCTATTCCCGATTTGTCCGATACTTTTATCATTATCGTTGGAGTTGCGGATGTTAGAATTGTATCTGAAAGAAGTTCAAGTTTTGGAATCCCTGCTTGAATGTATTTTGCAAGACCTTTGAAGATGCCCCACGCTTCAATTTGATTGAATTCGTCAATGCTTAATTTTCTTTCTTCATATTCGTTTGTGAAGAAAGTACACTCAACGAGGACAGCTGGCATTGTTGCATTTCTTAGGACATAAAAACCTTGTTTTGGATAGATTATGTAATCGGACATCGTTCCATCAAAGCTTGCAAGCGAGCCGGAGATTCGCAGTGCGTAAGCGAGGTCTCTTTGTATGTATCTTGCGATGTCTTTGTTAGATGGATGGAAGCGTGGGTCGCCTTCAACTGCGTGATACCAAGTTGAGGCGTAGTAAGTGTTCGGATCGCCGGGTGATGCGTTGTGATGAATTGAGATGAAAATATCCGCTCCACTTTCGGTTGCCATCTTAACTCTATCTTGGAGCGAAACCGTCGTATCTTTATCTCTTGACATAAAAACAGTTGCTCCAGCTCGTGTGAGGTAATCACGAAGATAAAGGGCAACTTTTAAATTTACATCTGCTTCAACAACTCTTCTTTTAATTCCGACGCTTCTTCTATCTTGTCCTCCATGTCCAGGGTCAATAAAAATTTTCCATCCCTTGAGGAACTGGGAATAAAATTTAATAACTGAATCTTTTCTTTCTGGTGGATTCCATTCGCTTGGTGTGACATAGTAAGGTTTAGGTGCACAGCCGAAGGCAAGAAGCAGTAAGAAGGAGAGTAAAACTTTGGGAAATTTTCGCATAAGAGAGCTTTTTTGACTAAATATAAAACTTAAAAGCAATTGTTTCAATTAAAAATTTGGTAAGCGCTTGAGAATGTGAAGAATAGGCTGAAGTTGCAGATTCAGTTTTGACATCTTTAACAAAACTGATAAAAACATTTTTAGAGCTGGCGGTGGGATTTGAACCCACGCCCTGCTGATTACGAATCAGCTGCTCTACCGCTGAGCTACGCCAGCTTGTGCTAAAATTTAAAAATTTTCAGCATCAAATACAACTTTTAAACTCGTTAAAAACTTCGCACTTGTAAAATTAAGTCCTGTTTTTTAAATTAACCTACGAAAACAAACCTACCATTAAGGAGGGAATTTTCATGGTTAAAAAGCAAAATGGTTCACAGGGTTCGGTTCGGGAAAAGTCCCCGAAACGAAAAAAGGAAATTGAAAACGGCTCAATGAGTTCGGCTCGGGAAAAGTCCCCGAGGAAAAAAATGAACAACGAAGAAAAATACTCAATGGAAACCCACCTTATCTATGGTCGTTCCTTCACTCCAAAATGGGAGTATTCGCATCATGTAGTTCCACCGATTTCGGCATCTGCGACATTTCGTCTTGAATCGGCACAGCGTGGAGCGCTTGGGTTTTTGCAATTTGCTCATACCGTAGATGATGAAGAAGTTGAATTAAAAGCCCCAATTTACATTTACGATCGTCTCGGCGAACCAAACAAGGAAATGCTTGAAGAGTATCTTGCTTATGCTGAACAAGGTGAATCTGCGGTAACATTTGCCTCTGGAATGGGAGCTATCTCTGCGGCGCTTGGAATCTTAACCAAATCAGGTGACGAGATAATCGCTCACAAACTTTTATACGGCTGTACTTACGAGCTTTTAACTTATTGGTATCCGAGGTATCAAATCAGCACAAAATTTGTTGACCTTCGCAATCTTTCAAACCTTAAGAAATCCATAACCCAAAAGACGAAAGTTGTTTATTTTGAAACACCTGTCAATCCGACACTTGAGCTTATTGACATAGCGGGCGTTGCTGAAATTGTCAAAGAAGAAAACAAAAAGCGTAGCCCTGAGGAAAGAATTTATGTCGTCGTTGATAACACATTTGCGACTCCGTTTTGCCAGCGACCTCTCACGCTTGGAGCTGATTTCGTTGTTCATTCATTAACAAAGAATATCGGCGGATTTGGCACAGATATGGGAGGAGTTGTGATCGGTCCGAAGTGGAGTCGCGATCAATTATTGCTATATCGTAAAGATTTTGGAGGGGTCCTCGGCACAAAAAGTGCTTGGACAATTCTTGTCTACGGTTTGCCAACGCTTGCCTTGAGAGTTCGCCAGCAGGAAAAAACAGCAATGGAAGTTGCAAGGTTTCTCAGCTCTCATCCAAAGGTTCAATATGTAAGCTATCCTGGGCTTCATACATTCCCACAGTATGAACTTGCCAAAAAGCAAATGGTTGATTACGAAGGAAACTTCGCTCCCGGGACTTTGATTTACTTCGTCATCAAAGATGAATCACCTGAAGGAAGAAGAAAAAGAGCAGAAAAACTTATAAACTATCTTGCTAAAAACGCTTACAGCATCACTCTTGCAGTGAGCTTGGGAAATATAAGAACTTTGATTGAACATCCAGGTTCAATGACTCATGCGACAATTCCGGCGGAAGAGCAACTGAGAAAGGGAATAGATCCAGGTGGAATCCGCCTATCAATTGGACTTGAAAAAGTTGATGACATAATTCTTGACTTAAGCGAAGGGCTTGCTAGAATTTAAGACAACAAATGAGCAAAAGAGGTGTGAGTTTAGAACCATACCTTATTAAACCCGAAATCTTTTCGCAATATGACAATATATTAGCAGTTTTAACGACGAAAAAATTTGTTAATTCTGACGACGAATTTAATCTTGGCTTCACGATAAATTCGGATGTTGAAAAAGTAAAGGGAAACCGAGAGATTTTACTTGAACAGCTTGGCTTAACGAAAGATCAACTTGCTATACCAAAGCAGATACATAGCGCGAATGTTTGCATAGTTGACAAGCCAGGCATATATGAAAACTGCGATGCTCTCGTGACGAACCAAAAGAGGATTTATCTCGTTGTTAGCATTGCTGACTGCGCTCCTGTCTATGTTTACGATGAAGTTAAAAATGTCATCTCTTTAATTCATTGTGGATGGAAGGGCGCAAGGGAAAAAATCGTTGAAAAAACAATTAAAACGATGATTGAAAGTTTTGGGAGCGATCCAAGTAATTTGATTGCACATATCGGAGCGTGTGCTTCAGTTTGTTGCTATGAGGTTGACAAGGAATTTGAAAATTTTTTTGATGCGAGATTTTTGAGGTTCAAAAGAAATGGTAAATTTCACTTTGATCTAAAAGGGGAAATTTTTTCGCAGATCGTTAAATTTGGTGTTGACTTCCGAAACATTAGCGTAAGCAGATATTGCACCATATGCGAAACGGATTTGTTTCATTCGTACCGAAGGGATAAAGATAAATCTGGGCGAGTGTGGGCACTGTTTGGAATAAGGGAATGATTATGAAAAAATCTTCACAGGAATAACTCCAACAAGGGAGGTTCTCTGTGAACCTCCCTTGGATCAATGATTAAGCACTGCTTCAACGCGTCTTATTTCTGGCGCTTCGCGGATTATAACTCTTTCTATCCCAGCTCTTAATGTCATCATTGAAAGCGGGCAACTACCGCAAGCACCTGTCAATTTTACTTTAACGATATTATCGTCTGTGATTTCAACAAGTTCAACATCTCCGCCATCCGCTTTAAGATATGGTCTTGCGGTTTCAAGTGCTTTTAAAACTCGTTTTTTAAGTTCTTCTCTGTTTTTCATAGTTTGATTTCTATCTTTGGCATTGCTTGTTGTTTGAAGCTAATTATGCTCACGCGAGCTGCAAGTTTTCTGGCAATTTCTTTTATAATTTTGGTTTCTTCTGTTTCTGGATACGAAATTGGGACGGGTTTACCTGAATCACCGCTTACTCTTATTCTTGTGTTAATTGGTATCTCGCCTAAAAATGGGACATTAAATTTTTCGCTTGCCTTTTTACCACCGCCGTGATCAAATATATCATCTCTTTTTCCACAGTGAGGACAGATGAAATAACTCATGTTTTCAATTATTCCAAGTATAGGGACATTAACTTTTTGAAACATTTTTATCGCTTTTCTCACATCTGCTAATGCAACATCTTGCGGTGTTGTAACTATCACTGCACCAGTTAATGGAATCGTTTGGACGAGGGTCAATTGAATATCACCTGTTCCAGGTGGTAGGTCAAAGATCAGATAATCAAGCTCTCCCCATTCAACATCTGTCATAAACTGTCTTACTGCACCACTTGCAATTGGACCTCTCCAGATTAAAGCTGTATCGGGATCGTCAAGAAGTAAACCTATTGAAATTAGTTTAACTCCGTATTTTTCAATTGGTTCAATTTTTTTGCCATCGGATGTTAGATTTGGTTTTTCATCAACGCCAAACATGATAGGGACATTTGGACCGTAGACATCTGCGTCTATTAGACCAACTTTTGCTCCATCAAGGGCGAGTGCAACTGCAAGATTTACAGCTACTGTTGATTTTCCGACACCACCTTTTCCGCTTGCGACAGCGATTGTGTTTTTAACATTTGGAAGCAACACATCTTTTTGAGGGCTAAGATGTTTTGGGACTTGAGCTGACATTTCAACGATAACTTCATCAAAACCAAGTTTTTTAACTTTTTCTACTGCTTCGTCTTTTATTTTATCTTTCACTGGGCAAGCTGGCGTTGTAAGTTCAATTTTGATATATGCTTTTTTAGAGTCAATTTTGATGTCTTTAACGAATCCGAGCGAGACGATATCTTTATGCAAGTCGGGGTCGTAGATTTCTTTTAATGCGTTGATTATTTCATTTTGGTTTCGCATCGTGCATTTTGATTTGTTTTGAAAAATCTTTCTAAACTTAATAAAAAATGTGTGGATAAAAAAGTTTCGTTGAATTGGGCAAGTAATTTGAATTGTGATAGGATGCTTGTTTTAGCGGTTTGGGTCAAGTTTATAAAATTTATCGGTTTATTGTGTGTGCTATGTTTTCAATATTCGTTATTTCGTTTGCCGAGAATCGCGTGAATAAGTTAACAGTAAATTTTCCGAATATCTCATTGTCTTTCAATCAATTATTTCGTTTTGCCACTTTCCTTGACACTTTGTCAGTCCGATCCTCGGCAAAATTGGGGGTAAAAGTTAACACAAAAGGGCTTGACTTTTGATTGGGAATTTATTATATTTAAGTGTGTGATTTGCGGTGTTTGAAGTATTATTTTACCCTGGGTTTGAATCGCACCTGTGAGGGATTGAAACATTTGCTTTACAGTGTTAATAAAAAGTTTATTCTTATGTTTGAATCGCACCTGTGAGGGATTGAAACTATTTTTTTTGTCTCATTTTGCCCAATCGCCTGCCTGGTTTGAATCGCACCTGTGAGGGATTGAAACTATTGTTCAATTTTTGTAGGGGTTATACCCACAGCGTAAGTTTGAATCGCACCTGTGAGGGATTGAAACCATTTTTATATTACATTTGTTATTTATGGTCGTTATTGTTTGAATCGCACCTGTGAGGGATTGAAACAAGAGGAAATGATTACGAACCTAAAAGATAGAGATTTGTTTGAATCGCACCTGTGAGGGATTGAAACAAATCCTTCTTTTTAGGATTGTAAACCATCACAATTTGTTTGAATCGCACCTGTGAGGGATTGAAACTAAAATGAACGTAATAATTTAAAAAACCAGTAGCAGTTTGAATCGCACCTGTGAGGGATTGAAACAATCTACAAATTCAGCTCTTGCCTCTTCTTCGGTTTGTTTGAATCGCACCTGTGAGGGATTGAAACTTGATAAGCGCTTGTGAGGCGGATAAATGATCTATAAGTTTGAATCGCACCTGTGAGGGATTGAAACTATTTTTTATTTTTTTATTTTTTTAAAAAAATACTGAAGTTTGAATCGCACCTGTGAGGGATTGAAACAAATTTTGACTGATTCTTCTTTTTTTTCGTTCAAAAGTTTGAATCGCACCTGTGAGGGATTGAAACAAGTAAGGAAAGATAGTGTTTGAATATATATACTTGTGTTTGAATCGCACCTGTGAGGGATTGAAACAAATATAATTAGAAAGATTTTCAAGCTTCATTTTCAGTTTGAATCGCACCTGTGAGGGATTGAAACATAGAAATAATAACCGTCCTTCAGCTTGGTTCCCTGTTTGAATCGCACCTGTGAGGGATTGAAACCATAAACACACAATTGCACTATCGCACTTGCACAATGTTTGAATCGCACCTGTGAGGGATTGAAACTTTACTTTGAGAAGCACATCTGCCGGGGGGTTTCCTGGTTTGAATCGCACCTGTGAGGGATTGAAACATTGTATTTTTTTATTCACGGCAACTCATTCTTTTGTGTTTGAATCGCACCTGTGAGGGATTGAAACATCGTCCAAATCCAATCTTTTATAATCCGTCGCTTTAGTTTGAATCGCACCTGTGAGGGATTGAAACTTTCACTTACTTTGCTTGAGAATAAGAAAAAAAGAAATGTTTGAATCGCACCTGTGAGGGATTGAAACTTTTTGTTTGAGTTAAGTTTTTGTTAAGTCTGTTGTGTTTGAATCGCACCTGTGAGGGATTGAAACACAATTTTTGACATAGCAAATTACTTCACAAGTTTTGTTTGAATCGCACCTGTGAGGGATTGAAACAAGGAAATAATTGATTTAAATTAAAAACAAAAACAGGTTTGAATCG